>CAJUJR010000017.1 GCA_910586605.1 uncultured Lachnospiraceae bacterium
AGATATTTTTTATTTCCTTAAGTCCGGCTACGATTGGCTGTGAATAGTAACAACAACGTAGCAGATGAACATTTAGACAAGTAAAAATGTCGATATTTAACCGCCGGAGTAATATAATATTTTGATACAGAAAAAACAGGAAACAGCCATGTTAATGACATATGCCCTTAACATGGCTGCCCCCTGTTCTAAAAAGAATCTACCAAAAATCCCTTTCTACCCTTTTGCATATTTCCTTGTCCAAATCCATGAATGCATCGACCGAAGAAGTCATTAGCCGCGCACGTTCTTTTGCTTTTTCAGACATTTCTTGATAAAATGTTTTATCCTGCTGATAATGCAAAATCTGATCCGCCATCTCCTCTAAATTATTTACAGCAAACTCTTTCCCACCAGCAGCATAAACATCTCCATATGATGTATAAACACCAGGAACACCCTTTATAAACGCTTCTATCACCGAAAAACCACCACCTAACCGAACAGGGTTCACATATAAATCACAATGCTCCATCAGAGCCAAAACATCTTCACATTGATAGATATAATTAGATTTCACAGACAAAATAGGATATTCCGTTAACATTTCTTCATACTTTTCATATATCCCGGCAAAAACCACATGGATTCCCCCTGTATCACAAACTTTTGAAAGCATTTGCAAAAATTGCCCTGAAACCTCAGAATCCAGCCTCAGCCCAATAACAGCCAATACAAACTTCCCTCGTGGAATATGGCACTCTTCTTTTGTAAAATGCTTTGTTTGCGGCCTAAGCTCAAACGTAAAACGGCTTTCGATGATATCTTCATTACCATCTATCTCCTTCTCCTGGCGACTCAACTCCCTTCCAATAATTTTCATTTTATTCATTGTTTTTGGTACAGAAGAAAACGCCAACCCCATTGATGCGCATGGAATCATCTGCCCGCAAATATCAGCCAGCATGCTTCCCGTCCCTATGCTTAAGATATAATATGGCTTCACCTTCCTGATTAGTTTTACCAGCAAATCAATTCTCTTCCCTAAAGGCAGCAAAGCAGGGCACTGCAGGAAGAAAAACTTGTCTTCGCCTATTTGCGTATAATCTGAGCCATTATATTCATCCATAACCTTACCATAGACCCCGCCATAAATCGGAATAAAACCAGAACGCAAATATTGTTCCGCAGTATTTACCAGATATACTTCTTTTCCCATCTTCTTCAACGTCTTACACCGTTCCATCACCGTCCTTGTAGGAGAATGGCCATCTGTTAAATATTGTATTGTAAAAACAAGGACTCTTTCTTGGCACCTTTCGTTTCTTGGGATTTTCCCTAAACTTTTGCCTACAGATTCCATGAATAAATGATAACTCTTTTCATACAATTCCCTTAATAATTCTGAGGTCTTTTCATCCATCCTTGCCATGTTATGAAGCCCCATAGCTTTATACTGATTCCAGGCAAAATAATAATTTTCTGCATTATACTTACTTGACTGTAGTATGATTTCCAGATATTTGTTAGTATACCCTGCCTTTTCCTCTAATTTCATTAGCATGGAAACTGTAAATAGCAAACTTTCTTCCGAAAGTATTAAAAGCCCCTGTTCTGCGGCATACAGCACAAGCCTGCCAAAATGAATCCAAACAGCTTTTCTTTCCCATGTGTTATATTTCTTTTCAGAAACAATATAGCCTGACAACGCCGCCAGCTTTTCAATAAATTTAATATCAGAAGATGGCAGTAACAGTATGTATAATTTCATAAACTTGCTTTCCACATGATCCATCAGGCTTTTGCACTCAAAATCCATCAAACCTTCCACATCCCACACAACAGGAAATTCCCGTTTTACCCCCTGATCCAGATAAATAACTTTTTCTAAATACGGAGCAAACAATATACCGGCTAAATCCTGAAGCTGGCTAATATCAGTAACAAACCAACACTTTTCTTTCTGTTTGGAAAAAAAAGAATATAATTCCCCAAAACAATACATCAAATTATTTTCACAACTTTCAATAATTGAAGTATACAAATGTATTTCACTGTTATCATTTTGCTGCCCTAAAAACTTTTCCAGTTCCTCTCCCTCATTTTGAACAAAACAAATTATTTTTTCCATCACACCATATATCCTCCGTAAAAAACATGCCCCTATAACAACATAAAGGAGCATTTATCGTTTGCAAGCTGAATCAGTGTATCCCTCTCAATCCTGACCCATTTGTTTTTCTCCAGTTTCTGCCGTCCCCCGGCAAATGTACCATTTGATGAAAAATCGCACACATAATAGCATTGTCTCTCCCCATCAAAACGTATACCGCAGTGCTTCCTGCTCACTGTACTGTCACTTAATACAATCTGGCTCTGTTTCCCGTCCCTTCCCAGTATCATCTCCTCATCCTGATACAAGCGAAACGTATCATTCTGTCTTACTCCCCTGACGCCAACCACAATTCCATACTTTGCAGCCCCCATCGCAAAATTCTTTGTAATAATTACCGTTGAATTCTCATCTGCCACAACAATCTCTGGATTCAGGCTGCCACCATCTTTTCGGGCATCCTTACTTATTTCCAGCATATTACGGGTTTTCTTATATTTCTCCCACCCTTCCCTGATGCCTGCACTATACTTCCGGCTAACCGGGAAAATATCATTTTTTGTCTGAATCTGTCCGCTTGAAACACTAATTATCTTATGTATATTTACCAAATAACTCTGATGGCAACGTAAAAAACCAAATTTCGCTATCCTTCCTTCTAACTCATTCATTTTCCCATAGAACCATAAAGGCTCTCTCTTATTAACTGAAATAACACCAATCTTTCTTGCATCGCTTACAAAATACTCCACCATATTTAAAGGAATCATCTGCTCTTTCCCCTGGACAAGAACCGACAGATATTCACTTTGATACTCCTCACGTTCCCTCAAATACTGCTCCATCTCATACTGGAACCGTTCATATGTAAGCGGCTTTATAAGAAAATTAAATGCTTTAAGCCGAAATCCCTCTTCAATAAATTCATAATTCAACGCGAGAAAGATAATATCAATATCTACTTTATGTTCCCGCATATAAGATGCCAGAAAAAGCCCTTCCTTCCCGTCTGCCTCCACCCCCAGGAACAACAAATCAAAATTAAAATCACGTTCTTTCAGTCTTCTTTTAACAACACGCGCATCAGAAAAACATTCTGTAACATAGTCATCACCAATTTCTGTATTTTGGGCAATAAAACCCAAGAGCTGCGACTGTTGCTTTTTATCCCTATCACATATCGAGATCCGTAACATAATCCATCCCCTGCCTGGCAAATCCATAGAAATTGTTTATTTAATAAGTTATTTCTTAACAGTTCCTTGCTTCGCCGCCTATTATAGCCTAATTTCCCGTTGCTATGACGTTATCAGACATGAGACGTGTGTTTTCGGTTACAAAAAAACGCACCCTTGTATGAGTACGCTGCATTTCAGAAATTTTCACCGCAAAAAACTCCCAGAGTTACTAAATTTTTTCAGTAACTCTGGGAGTCTTTCTTGGTATTATAAATACACTTTAATCTTAAATCAGATATTTCTTTATAAGTTGCCTCTATGTCCCTAGTGCTCCGTCCGGCTAGAAATCAGAGTATGGAGCACTAGAGCGTGTTTGAATATCACGGCCTATGGGAAAAAACAAATTTCTGGATATTATATCTGTACCAGTTTATACTCATCTGTGCCAAGCCCAATCTTCTTTGCATGAGCCAGGCAAGACTCCCACTCCGTGTCAGGATGAGTCATATGGAAATGATCATGCCCTTCATGATTCCCATGCTTCTCCAGGTTTTCCCCCAAAATGCTATCTTGCACTGGCGCCATCTTGTTGCACAAATCAGCGCATGCCCTGTCTAGTGCTACCGGGTCAAAAGAAGCCAGCATCCCTACATCAGGAATAATAGGAATATCATTTTCTGCATGGCAATCACAATTTGGAGATACATCACATATCAGAGATATATGGAAACATGGACGGTCTTTACATACAGCCAAACTATATTCCGCCATCTTATAATTCAGCATCGCAATAGAATCGCTGAAATCTGCCCGAATCGTATCCTTAGGGCATACCGCCAGGCAGCGCCCACACCCCACACATTTATCATGGTCAATAGCAGCTTTTCCATCCTTAATGACTGGCGCGCCATGTGCACAAATACGGCTACAGGCGCCACAACCTATACATGCATCTCCTACACTTGGCTTACCATCACAATGCTGTTCCATTTTCCCTGCACGGGAACCACATCCCATACCAATATTTTTTAATGCCCCACCAAAGCCAGCCATTTCATGCCCTTTAAAATGTGTCAATGAAATAAACACATCCGCATCCATAATAGCCTGCCCAATCTTTGCCTCTTTCACATACTCTCCATTTATAGGGACAAGCGCCTCATCTGTCCCTTTCAGCCCATCGCCAATAATTACATGGCATCCTGTCTGATAAGGCGAAAATCCATTTACATAAGCAGTTTCCAAATGATCCAGTGCATTTTTCCTGCTGCCCACATACAGGGTATTACAGTCTGTCAAAAATGGTTTCCCACCCAGTTCTTTCACATAATCAGCCACCACACGGGCATAATTCGGGCGCAGAAAAGCCAGATTCCCATATTCTCCAAAATGAATTTTAATCGCAGCATATTTATCTGAAAAATCAATATCCTCAAACCCTGCAGCCTTCATCAAACGATGCAGTTTCTGTAAAAGGTTCTCCTGCCCCGTCGCTTTAAAAGAAGTAAAATAAACCTTTGACTGTCCCATAATATATTCCTCCTGTATAATTTTATATATTACGACGGAAGGTAATTTTACAAAATTTACCTTCCGACGTAATAGTTATATTATTATATATTTCTTCCTTCTTGTCCATCTATTTTATAAAAAACCTGCAAAAAATAACATGGCAGTCAAATGGCTCTATTTAAAGCCACAAACTGCCTGTTTAAAATATCAGACTATTAATAAAGCTTTACAAACGAATTGTTTTCAGTTACTCACATGTTTCCAAATATTCAGACAGCAAATCAGAAACTGGATTTAACCGTAATGCCCTGTTATATTCTGATCCATCGCCATCAGGCGGCGCCTGTTCTACATTGATAACCACACATTCACGTTCCTTCCCAGTTCCAAACAAGCCAGAAGCATCAAGCCTTTTCATTGCTTCCTCCATAGAATCAATCCGTATATTCCACTCAATCTCATAAAGTTCATCCTCTGATAATTTACCTGCTCTTTTGTCCAGCAATTCACCCACTTCACCAAAAAATTCGTCATAGCCATAAACAGCATAGGGAGAATCAGCACTGTCCCATTTCCACCAACTCTTATCATCATCTGATATTTGCTGTTCTGCAATTGATTTTTCCAGGGCTTCATAAGACCATGCGGAAATATACGGATGTAGACCTTCATCAAATATAAATGCATAAAAATAAAAATGTTCTTTTGACGTTTTGTGGACATTGAAAATATCTTGTGCAGCGTCTTTTATTTCAAAAAGTTGTAAAGTAGTGTAATAAGGAAAAACTGCCCGCAAAAAGCAACAAGAGAAAAGTCCTCATGTCATTTCCTTCAAAACTTTTCCATAACGCTCCTGTACCGCCATACCCATTTGTTCGAACGCATGAATATAAACTTTTAATATCTCCTGTACTAACTGCTTAGCAGCTTCCTCATTATAAATATGGGTTGTGTCATTACGCTTCTGCAACATGCAAAGCCATGTCTCTTCATCCAAAAAATTAAAACAGGCATATGCCTCCTTGATAATATCCCTAGGTGAACCAGAACGTGAAATCTTATTCCCCTCATATTGTAGCAACTGTTTTAATACTTTCCATCCTAACTCAAATTGAATAAAGAACTTATCAATAATACCACTGATAATAAACTCATTTTCCAAATCTTCTTGATCGGCCCTTTGCAATACCTCTAAATGCCTTAGATACTGTTCAAACCGCTTCATATAATATCACCCCATCTCTCTCTATCTCATTGATTAATTCTTCCGAAACGGATATCGCACTCATATCAATTAAATCCAGACGCAATAACGACCATAACTCTTCCTCTAATTGACAGGAAAATCCAAGGAAATCCTGGCAATCATAGACTGCCAGGTCAATATCACTTTTCTCCTGATAATCTCCTCTTGCCCTGGAACCAAATAAAACTATTTTTTTTACCTGATGTTGTTTTGCAATGTCCCTAATTTGTGCATATACCTGTTCCATCTTCATGATTTGCACCAAGCCTCAAACGAAAATGCCTGCATTTTCATTTGAGGTGCAAACACAAATGGTGAAAGATGTGTGTCTGCATTTTACCCTTTCTTCTTTTTTCTTTCACCCTTTACCTCATTTCTACGCTGCTTTTTGTACATAATGCAATATTTGTACAGACAATGCACAGTTACAAACTTGCTGAATAAAAAATATAGTTCCCACTCTTATCCCTGCTTTCTTAAAATATTCAATCATACGCCATCTATTTTGCTATGGGCACTTAGCTATTGTCTTTAGGAACTGCCCCAAAATAACTTACCATATCCCTTGCCTTTTTCTCCGCTATCACCATTTAAAAATCAGTTACATAGCCAACTATGCGCCTGGTTTTTAAACGGCACTATCTAAGAAAAATCCGGCGAAATTTCCTATCACAGAACAAATACCCACAAGGTGGCTTAACCTTATGGAGTATTCTACCATAGCGCAAAAACAAAGACAATCATAATTTGTATATAAATCAGAATAAACGCATGAACGGATACTCTCTAATTGCCATCCAATTATTTGGTGAGTTCGTCAATGGAATCTAATAAATCATTGGTATATAATACTCTCAGGACAGCAAGAATAAGCGGAAGTTCTGTTTCGGGTTTTCTCCCTATCGTTTTCCGGACTCTTCTCATGCTCCGTCCGTAATACGTTTTCATCAGCTTAATAATAAACATGACGAACCGTCTGATTAGCCCCAGGTTATGGACTGCTTTCTTTTCTTTAGAACCCAGACTGTCTTCCCTGAATACAACATCAAGTGTCCAGTACAGGTTGTTTATTGACCGCATCCTGAACGATTACTGCCTGCAACACTTGAAGATATGGGGAAAGGATCATTTCTCGTTCTGGACAATACTTATAGGTATATACATACATCTTGCAAGATATAAAGCTGCCCACCTATATACTGTATAATTTAAAAATATAACCCCGGAATTCATTCCAGTCTGTAAAAAAACACTTTTTTGACAGGCTTAATCTTCCTGCCTTTTTTCTAACCACTGTCCCTAAATAACCTCAAAATAACTATTTTTTATTTCTCCCTGCTACATTTTTTTAATTGCATAAATTCTCACTACTTTTTCATCAAGTTTCCGAGACTACACTATCTTACTTCTCTTATCTTGTGGGATAATTGGATATGAAATGAGTGATTTTGGTTACAACTGTCATGAATTGTTTTTGCCATATTTGCTATTTTGCTATTACTGGTTATAAACCGTGCTGATTCGGTTACAAAATGTTTACATATTTTTCACTACGATATTGATTTTTAGTTCGTAACCTTTTAAGATATAGTTTGGAAAATCCAAAGATGAAATATCCACTTAAATATAAAGCAGGCGGGAGATAGAATGAAAAAAATTTTACTATTAGAAGATGATAAGATTCAAGCAAAAAACTTACTAAAAATGATCCAAAATTACTCTCAGAATATAGAGACCTTTTATGCAGCTACATTTAGGCAGGCTATCAATTTTCTCAATAGTGCTGTCCATTTTGACGCATTTTTTTAGATATTTCTTTAGATGGACAAAAAAGGGACCAAGATGGGCTGCAGCTCGCAAAACAGCTCCAGTCAATGCCAAGATACCAACGGACTCCTGTTCTTTTTATTACTGCCTTTCCCCAGCATATATATTCTGCCCTTAACCAACTGCACTGTTTCGCATATCTTATTAAACCATATTCTGAGAAAGATGTGCACCAACAATTAGCAGCTCTTTTTGAAAACAAACGCACCCTTCTTTTAAAAACCTCAGAGAATATCCATATCCGCCTGTCCCTAGATACGCTACAATATATCCAGGCACATGGGCGCTATATGACCTTTGTCACCACATCTTCTGAATATAGCTCAAGACAGTATACTTTAAAAGAACTGCTCCAACTGCTTCCCAGTGAATTCCTTCACTGCCATAAATCATATATTATAAACCAGACCTTTGTAGATAACTTTGATTTTGTAAACCATTTTGCCCATATGCTTGTTAATGGGAAAGTCATCCCACTTAGCCGCAATTTCCGTCCTTACAAAAACTAAAAAATTGTCCAAAACCTGCTTTGAAAACTATTTTAGGAGGAACACGCTATGCTTACACCACTTGCTGTTATTACATCCATTATTGAAAACCTGACACTCCTATGCCTTATGTTTTATCTGGCAGGAGACTACCCCCCCCCTCAAAAAAAGTTCATCTGCAGACGTAACATTGCACTAGTAATATTTTCTACCATTTTTTTATACTTTGTACAGGTCTTTGACGACCCAAATCTGCATTTAGGCGTCGTTGCTGCATTTACCCAATACTTTATTGTGGTTAAAATGGTTACGCATATACCTATCAAAAATACAATTATTACTGTATTTGTTGCTTATATTTTAGAATGCCTGTTCCAGCTTCCTATGCTAGGGTTATGTATGTGGCTGGTTGACGATTTTAGCGTTGTTAACTCTATGCAGTACATGTTCTTTATGATGCTATTTAGTGCATTACTTACATTGTTAACAATACGCTTTCTTCCTATCAAAAAATTGTATAGAAAAATACTGAAAATTCCAGGATTTATTTTGATGGGAGTACTGTTTATATTCACATTAATTGGGATTATGTCTTTCTTTTCAGATGAAGTACATGCACCGCATAATATTACAATGGTTTGTTTCATTATTTTCCTTTTTTTGACCTTTGCGCTGGTTATCTTTTTTGCCATGCGTTCACAAAAAAAGGAGCAGGCCATCCATTATTATGAAACCTATCTCCCAATTCTTGACGATATGATATTAAATATCCGTAAAACACAGCATAACCACAATAATGCCATACAAGCCATTGCATCGCTGCCGCAGTCAGCCACTGATTACAACTCCCTTGCCAGCGCCTTGGAACAATACAGCATCTATATGGCAAAAAACACACTGCCAACACAATTCCTACACTTTGAAAACAAGCTGTTGGCAGCCCTTCTTTACAATAAGTATTGCCTCGCGGCAGAACACGGTATCTATCTAGATATTGCAATCCATAACCACTTTTATAAAAGTGAACTGACAGAATTCCAAATTGTTGATTTATGTGGCATCCTTTTAGATAATGCCTTAGAAGCCTGCCATGCAGGCGATACAATTTATGTGGAAATCGGAACGGTG
The DNA here is from genome assembly GCA_910586605.1 of uncultured Lachnospiraceae bacterium. Lineage (GTDB taxonomy): Bacteria > Bacillota > Clostridia > Lachnospirales > Lachnospiraceae > Butyribacter. The sequence continues at coordinate 9,472 of CAJUJR010000017.1, forward strand.
CTGCAGGAAAATATTTCCATTACGCTCCCTCCATTTGCATTCACCGCTAAAAATCCGGGGCCAGAAGCTACGCAGGATTTCATCAATAAAATTTTTACCACAGGATATAGCAGCAAAACAGATACCTCTTCTGAACATGGTTTAGGACTTCCATATATAAAATCATTGGTACAAAAACATCATGGATATATTGAAGTTTCTAATGAAACAATTATATTGGATGATACAAATAAAGCATGCCAATACTTTGTAATTCATGTATCTGCCTGAATGGCTGACTTTATTCTCATGTACGCAGCAAGCCAAACGCAAGCTTGTTTGCACTTGGCGACTGCATGTGAGACAACAACCCCGTTGCTTGCAGCGGAGTTGTTGATTCTTGCGAAACTAAAATGAGGATGGCGCAAATTAATATGCACCATCCAACCCCGCACAGATGGAAAAAATCCCTGCCAATTCCTCAGGTTTCCTAATCAAATATTCCGGATTTAACCCCTTTAACATTTCCTCTTCCCGGAATCCCCAGGTAACAGACACACAGTCAAGCCCTGCATTTGCTGCTGTCTCCCGGTCCACATCCGAATCGCCAACATAAACCGTTTGCCCCCTTTCTGCCCCAAGCAGACGCATTGCTTCATATACAGAATCTGGTGCGGGTTTTTTCCGGATGCCTTCACGCTCCCCAATCGCTACATCAATAAAATCTGAAAAATAATACTTAGCAAGCTCCTTTACCGCCGCATCATTTTTGTTTGATACGATTGCCATTGCCACCTTCTTCTGTTTTAAAAGCTGCAGCAATTCTATAATGCCCTCATATGGACGTGTTTTAACACGGCAATGCGAGGTATAATAGGAACGGAATTCCTGAAAAACAGCTTCCCGTTTTTCCTCTTCTACCCCTTCCGGCACAGCACGCTCTATCAATTTCCAGATTCCATTTCCGACAAAACGCCTTACTTCCTCTAAACTCCGTTCCTGATATCCCTGCAGCCTAAGCGCATGGTTCACTCCATCCCGTAAATCCTCTAATGTATTTAATAATGTTCCATCCAGATCAAATATAACTGCCTGATACATAACAATCCCTCCAACTTTTGCCTAAAAAAGGGCACAACGCAATTTCCTATCATATAAAACTACTTTAGCGCCCTGCCTGTCTTTTCCTCCATATAATCCAACCAGTTCTACCATATTATTTTAACACAAAATACAACTTTGACACAAATATAAACTTTTTTTTGCAATTTTGCCACAAATCAGCCACCCATCCCGGCAAAATTCTGGTAAAATAAAAACCACTATTACTATCCAACAAGAAAATATTATAACAGAAAGGAAAAGGGGCATCTTCCTTAATGCTGCCCTTTCATACAAACATGAGAAAAAAAATACTTCATTTATTATTAACCGCTGCCCTTACTGCCAGCTTTTTAACAGCTCCAGCACAAAATAGCGCAGCATCTGTTTCAGGATCAGAAAGAACAACAAGCGATATCACTGCCGTGGATGGCGACCCAGAGGCAGACAGGCATATCAACCAGCAGGAGGCTTCTGAAAATACAATGGGGAATTTCAGCAAACGCAGCTTAAAAGCATCCAGCCAATCCGCTAATCCCTATACCGGAATTAGCTATACACATTCTGATGCTTATGATGGAAAAAATATTTACAATGGGATTGATGTATCCAAATACCAGCCAACCGTTGATTGGGATAAAGTAAAAGCAGATGGAATTGATTTTGTCTTTGTCCGCGTTGGATACCGTGGATACGGCGCTGCCGGCACGTTGGCCGCAGACATATGCTTTGAAAAGCATGTCGAAGGCGCCCTTGCTGCCGGCCTACAGGTCGGGCTTTACTATTATACCGAGGCAATCAACGCCAGTGAGGCAAAACAGGAAGCTCAGTATTGTATTGAAAAAGCAAAAAACTATGACATTACCCTCCCAATTGTATATGACTATGAAACGACAACCGTAGGAGGCGTAAAAACAGGCCGGAAGTATAATGCAAACCTGAGTAAATCCGCTGCAACAAAAAACTGCATTGCCTTCTGCGACACCATTAAAGCAGCAGGCTATACCCCAATGGTCTATGCAAATAAAAGCGACCTTTCCACGTTGATTAATGGTTCTGCGCTTGCAAAGTCCTACAAAATCTGGCTTGCAAATTATACTTCAAAAACCACATATTCCGGGGACTATGAATACTGGCAGTACTCCAGTTCCGGAAAAGTTGATGGCATTTCTGGAAATGTAGACTGTAATTTCTGGTATACAGATACAGAGATAAATGATAACCCAGATGCGGTTACGATACAAACTGCGAAACTTGCTTCTGTTGCAACAAAGACTTATACAGGCAAGGAAATTACCCCTTCCCCTAAACTGACACTAGATGGTAAAACCCTAAAAAAAGGGACAGACTACCGCCTGTCTTATTATAATAACACAGATGTTGGAACCGCAACTATCACTGCCACTGGCATCGGAAATTATAAAGGGACACTAAGCACCACGTTTAAAATTATACCCAAAAAAGTGGCGTCCTTTAAAAAAGTTTCTGGCACAAAAACTGTTACGCTGTCCTGGGCAAAACCCAGCCAATCAAATGGTTACCAGATTTTCCGGAAATCTACTTATAACGGTAAAACCTACACAAAAGTCAAAGGAATCCCAGACAGCTCTAAAACTACATGGAAAAATTCTTCCTTAAAAGCTGACCGGGAATATTACTACTGCATCCGTACTTTTAAAACAGTTGACGGCAAAAGGTATTATAGTGACTACACCTATTTAACTGCCCCAACTCTCCCCGGCGGCAAAACAGCAGTTGCCAAAACAAGCACAAAACTTTATAGTACGCCCACTTTAACGGGAGATGCACTGGCTTCCATCCCAAAGTCCGCCAAAATAACTTATGTTGGACGCACTTATGTCACCTCGTCAAAAATTGTTTACCACGTAAAATATAATAACGGTTCAGAAACTTTAGAAGGATATATACCATCTACAGTAACTTTGACATTCTAGCCTTTATTATAAAGTCCATTCAATATCCTTCCTAAATAATTCTATATAATAAAACTGCTGTAATCTGTTACTTCATTACAGCAGTTTTAATTTTAAACACGCTCTAAGGCATAAGGGGTTATAGATTTTTCTTAAACTACGGCAAGCGACACAGGGGTTGGTTCATAGCAGCGCAGCAGATGGACAGAGCAATACTATAATGTTTGTCAAGGATTCATAAAAAATAAATGCCATTGCCCTGAGAAAATGGAAAATTTTACTTGATTTACTAGATAAATTCAAGTAAAATATCCATCTGTATAAAACAAAGGAGGAAAAAATATGAAGTACATAAGAAATATTATCACAATGATTTTAATAGCTGCAGTTGTATTAACAGGTATATGGAATAATACAGCTACCGGCGCTGCTGCCCAAAAAACTATCATCCGCCTAAACAAAACTACCGTCAGGCTGAAAGAAGGCGCAAAAACCACTTTAAAGGTAAAAACGGAAAATGTGCAAAAAATAAAATCTGCCAAATGGTCTATCAAAAACAAAAAAATTGCAACAATTACCAAAAAAGGCATGGTTACCGGCAAGAAAGCCGGGAAAACAACCGTTACCTGCAAAGTCTCCTATCTGGCAAAAGGGGCAAAAAAATCCAAAAGTAAAACCTTAAAAGCAAATGTAACTGTAACAGCTGCCCAAAGCCCAGAAAATACACCTACTCCGGCTCCTGCTGAAACAGAAGCGCCTGTGCAGACAGAACCCCCAAAACCTGCTGAAACAGAGAACCCAATACAGACAGCATCCCCAAAACCTGAGCCTGCTGAAACAGTATCTCCATCAGCAGAACCTACGAAAATACCAGATACCCCTGACAATTTTAGCATGACAGCATTAGAATTTGCTTCAAAATTAGGAGCAGGGATTAATGCAGGTAATTCCCTTGAGTCGTTCCGTTTAGACTCTGCGGATTCCAGCCCATATATAGAAGGCGCCGCAGGGCTTGCCCTGGAATCTTCCTGGGGCTGTCCAGATATAAATACAGAATATATAAAGGGAATCAAAGCCGCAGGATTTTCTACAGTCCGTATCCCAGTTTCTTATACAAACCATGTAATAACAACAACCAACACAGATGGCTCTAAAACCTATGCAATTGACAGCATTTGGTTTGACCGTGTCCAACAGGTAGTTGACTATGCCATTGCAGAAGATTTGTATGTAATCATCAACATCCATCATGACGGCGCTGATATGGCTACAGGCGATATAATTAATTTATATGGCGGAGAACAGGGTTCCTGGCTCAGCCCTTTAAACAACAGCGGCGAAGCATACCAGCAGATGGAATCAAAATTTACCAGCCTCTGGAAACAAATTGCAGTACGCTTTAAAAATTATTCAAACCGTCTGATTTTTGAGGATATGAATGAATATCACCACGGCTATGGCAATCCAGAAACAGCATGGATTACTGCACAAAACAATCTCCATCAAGCATTTGTAGATACAATCCGTTCTACTGGAGGTAATAATGAAGGACGGTATCTTGTCATTCCAGGATATAATACAAATATTGACCACACTATAAATTACCTAAAAATGCCAAAAGACATTGCCAAAAACCAGAGCCAGCATAATGGCAATACCGTAGGCCATTTATTGACAGCCGTCCACTATTACGACCCATATACCTATGCAGCAGATAATCCTTCTGAAAACACCTGGGGAAATGGTTCTGGAAACGAATCTACCTGGGCAAATGAGGCGTACCTAGAGAACCAGATGCTAAAAATGAAAAATACGTTTACAGACCAGGGAATACCTGTAATCTTAGGGGAATATGGGGCGCCAGAGCACACAGCAACTGATGCTGATACGGATACCAAGTACCGTACATATTTTTATGCAAGCGTAGTGAAAAATGCTGTTAAAAATGGCTTAGTTCCAATTGCTTGGGATAATGGCACCTCTTATCAGTTATTAAGCCGCCAAAGTGGCTCTGTTACACAAGAAAGTATCGTTAACGCAATTATAAAGTATACAAAAGAACCTGATGCTGCAATCGCTAAACCTTGGGAATGATAAAATGTTACACTGAATAGCCCAAGAATAATGTAAGCTTAAACGAAATATCCCGCCTCAAACAACAATAAGCAATAAAATCTATTAAAATATTCTTATATGGCTAAATTTTCCATTGTACTTAGCCGATATAATAAATAAGGTAGACGTTATTGAGCGGATTATACTTTTATGTCCAGCTATACAGGGCAGACGGATTGGAGGGACGCCATATGGGAATTTCATTCAGTGTAAATAAACCTACTGACAATGTGATTACATCAACAAATTATCGAAAAGCAAATGCTGCAAAGCAGGCTGAGGCTGCTTTTGAAAAGAAGTCTACTGCGGTTACTTCTGATACAAAACCGGATGATATAGAAAACGAACGTATGCTGAGGAAAATGAAGATGGCAAAAACCCGTCTGGATACACTCGGCGAATATCTCGGCGCAATGCAGACTGCGCAAAAAGAATCTGGTTCAAACGGTATTGTTATGTACCGCCGTGTAAACCATCTGATGATAACAGAAGCAGATTACAGAAAGTCAAAAGAATACAAAGACAAAAAAAATACAGATACTTTTATCAGTGACCAAGTTGAAGCCATGAATAAAAAAATGGAGGAAATCCTGGCGCTGCGTGAATCACAGGCAACAGATGAAAGCCAGCAGGAAAACAGCCAAAACACAGAAAAGCCTGTTGATGATTACAGCATTACTGCTGTAGACGATACTGTTAAAACAGCTTCGGACAATACTAATACAAAAACTACGGCTACTGCAAATAATTCAGACACACAGTTAAAAGCAGCACAGACTTATAAAAAGTTTGATTTGCCTCTAAAGATAGAACAGAGCCTGAACAATTTTATTTAGAGAAACTATTTAAAACGTGTTTGAAAACAATATTTTAACCGGTTCATCACATGGACCGGTTATTCTTTTGGAGGGGATTTTCATGGAAAACCAAAACCCTTATCAGCAATATATGTACAGTTACCCACATAAAACAGCCTATTCCACACTAAGTAACATCCACTTACAAGACTATTTCCCTCATTTGGAGGGGGCAAAAAACAGCCTTTATTTCCATATCCCATTCTGCCAGTATAAATGTGGGTACTGCAATTTATTTTCTATAGCTGGGCAAGCGGAACAGGTAATGGAACAATATATAAATGCAATGGAACGGCATACACAACAACTTTCTCAGTCCTTGCCAAAAAGCACAAATTTTTGTGACCTTACATTAGGCGGCGGCACCCCGCTTATTTTATCAATGCCTCTGCTCCACAGAGTCTTTTCCCTGGCTAAAAACTATTTTCGGTTTGATACATCTGGTTTCCCTATTGCGATTGAAACCTCACCTAATCAAACGACACCTGAAAAACTGGAATTGCTCAAAGAGGAAGGCGTAACCCGTATAAGCATTGGCATCCAGAGTTTCCACGAAACGGAACTTAAAGCGCTTCACCGTTTCCATAACACAGCATCTGCCAGTAAAGCTTTGAATGCGATTAAAAATAAAGAGTTTGGCTGTTTAAATATTGATTTAATTTATGGCATCCCAGGGCAGACTACCGAAAGCTTCCTGGATTCCCTGCGGCAAGCTCTTGCTTTTAAACCAGAGGAACTCTTTGTTTATCCACTATACATAAAACCGGAGACTGCCCTTTACCAGGAAGATTGCAGATGCTCCGCAAATGCAATGGAGATGTACCGCCAGGCACGGCATTTTTTAAAAGCAGCCGGTTATCACCCCCACTCTATGCGCCGTTTTATAAAAACATCCAGCCATTCCCTTCCAGAGTCCTCCTGTGGGTTTGGCAATACAATCTCTATTGGCTGTGGTGGGAGAAGCTATATTGGAAACTTACATTTCTGTGCACCGTATGCTGTAAAACAAGAAAATTGCCTTTCGATACTAAAAGCATACCTCCAGGAAAAGGATTACCTGAAAGTTTCACATGGCTTCCTGCTGCCGCCGGATGAGCAAAAAAGAAGATATGTCATACGTCATATTCTTTTTGGGAAAGGAATTAACCTCGCAGAATATAAAAATCACTTTTCAGAAGAAGTACACAAGGACTTCCCTATACTGTCAAAATGGGAAAAAAACAACTATGCTACTACAGCAGATGGTTATATTACCCTTACAGAAGAAGGTTTTTGTCTTTCTGATTATCTGGGACCACAGCTTATTTCCCCTGTTATACAAGAAAAAATGGCTGCATTCCAAACAGCATCTGCCTAGAATATGTTTGAAGTGAGAATGAATTTCCAAACACGCTCTAGGGTAGATTTAATATGCCCTAAAAGCAGAAAGGAAACAGAAATGAAACGTCAATGGTATTACCGGGGAAGCCTGAAATCCTGCAATTATTCCTGCAGTTACTGCCCTTTTTCCAACCAAAAGGGACAGCATGGCAATGGCAGCCAAAATGGCAGCCTTTCCTTTGAACTGCAGGAAGATAAAACCGCATTTTTCCATTTCATCAAGGAAGCCTGCGGTCCAGAAGCTATTCAGGGAGCTGTACAAATCATTCCCTATGGAGAAGCACTGATTCACCCTTATTATTGGGAGGGACTTGCAAAATTAAGCCGCAGCCCTTTCCTGGATGCTGTAGGGGCACAGAGCAATCTCAGCTTCCCTATAGAAAAAATGCTTTCCCACTATAAAGAATGCGGCGGAGAACTTGGAAAACTGCGCTTGTGGGGGACATTCCATCCCCAAATGGTTTCCGTTGAACGATTCATACAACAATGCCATATGCTTACTTCCTTAAATATTTTATATTGCGTTGGGGTTGTCGGCGTCCCCGGGCATATTGAGGTAATCCATAAACTTCGCCACGCCCTCCCACAGTCCGCCTACCTTTGGGTGAATAAAATGGATGGCCTTGGCAGGGCATATACCATATCCGAAAAAGAAGCGTTCCTAAAAATAGACCCTTACTTTGGGCTGGAACTTTCCCATTATAAAGCGGATTTATCACTTTGCTCTGATAACCGCTTTATAGAAGCGGATGGCACGATGCACCGATGTAACCTGGACAGACAGATTATCGGGAACTTCTATGGCAGGAAACTGCCAGAGAAAACTCCTGCCTGCAATAGAAAAGAATGTAGCTGCTATCTTTCCTATTGCAACCGGAAAGATAATGCACTCCAGCCTTTCCTTCCCTATCCTGCATTCCGCATCCCTTCTGGCTTTTCCTTCCATATGCCTACTCCATCATAATCAACTCCCGTACCTCAACCCGCCGTACTTTTCCTGACACAAAGAATGCAAACAGGAAAAAGCAGGCAGAAATAACCGCTGCCGGCACAATAACAGTTGGCAGCGTATACCGTACAGCAAGGTTTGTAATCCCCACCATCCGAAGGATGCTGTTAAGCATTTTCCCTGAAAAAAACAGGCTTAATACAGCACCTACAGCAGAACCAGCCAAAGAAACCATAAAAAAACGGATTGCAAACTGTAGGCGGAGCTGGAAGGTATTAAAACCAACCGCCTTGTAAATACCAATATTTATTTTCTCCTGTAAAAATATTTTTGAACAAATCATACTTACTACCACAAGCGCAAAAAGAATAGAAAAACCAAAAATGATACCTTTCATCGCATTGATTGCCATAACATAAGTATCCTCCATTATATTCTCCCCTGCTGAGCTCTCCGCTTCAAGTATATCCCCAAAAGAATCATTTAATGCTTTGGCAGCCTCTTTTGCTTTTGCTGGGATTGTAAGGCTATACCCTGCAAAAACTATTTCATGGATTCCAATCCTTTTTGCCCCATCTAATGATATCATAAAGGTCATCCCTGTATCATTTATACTTTGGAAAATACCTGAAATTACATATTCTTCTTTTTTATCAACCCCTGCAACTATAACTTTATCCCCTATTTTCAAATTCAATTCTTCACCAATCAGTTCCGTTATAGCAATTTCATTATCATAAAGTGGAACCCTTCCCTTTATTGCTGCTATAACTTTTGGATTTTTATACACCTGACAATAAATTTCTTCTCCATTCAAAGAGCAATACAGCCCTGCCATATAATAACTTTTTTCTATTGGGGAATATTTTTCTACCACTTTTTCCATAGCTTCAAATGTTTTATCATCTGGAACTTTTTTAAAATTAACATCACACTCTGTGTAAATAGCTCCCATAGCTTCTACCGCCGACTTAGAATCCACAATATTCCCAAGTATAGTAACCGTCATCATAAAAAATACCAAAATTGAAACAATCGCCATTGTCCCAATATATCTCCTTTTGCAAGAAGTAAGCTGCCGCAGGGCAAGGCTTCCTAAAAGCCCCCTCTGGCAAATCGGCGCTTTTATTCGGCTGTCAAAATAAATATCATTGTGCCCTCCCGATATAGCCCTGACTGGAGAAATTTTGTCCATCCTCTTCGTAATAAGAAAAATCACAAGCCCAGAAACCAGCCAAATCAGAAGGACTACCAAGGCAATTTTTAAAAATGAAATATCATCGCCTGCCAAAAAACCTGTGAGAGGCTGAAATATATTTCCCATTTTCTGGACTAGTGGAGCTGCAATAACCAACCCTGCCACCGTACCTGTAAAAATTGCCAGAAAATACTGTAACTCCCATACCGCCCTAATCTTATTTTTGGTAAACCCTTGTGCCTTTAAAATACCAAGATTAACATATTCCATTTCCATTCCTGTAGAAACACTATGCCCCATAACAATTAGCACAATCACAAACAAAAAGATTCCAAAAACCATAAGGACAGACAAAATAATATCTGAATAAATATTTGTATAATGCATAGAAAGCTCCCTTGTCATAGAACCAGAAGACTGGTCGGTAATCCCTGTAGCTAGGTTTAGCTCCCTTCTAAACCGGCTGTCAGAAAGCGTACAACCAGCTTTTTTATAAACCTGGACAATCTGGAAATCGGCGGACATCTCCTCTGTCTCTTTCTCTTTGCAGGACAGATAAATTTCCTCAAAATCTTCATCGCTGATGAAGAGCTGTTTCCAGCCAATCGTAGCTGAACCAAACAGCGGTTCTATAAAAATCCCTTTAATTTTAAACTCATATCTACCGCCAATTGTAAATATCTTAATTTTGTCTCCTTTTCCACAATCTAACTTTGTTGAAACCCCCTGTGGGATATAGATTTCGCCTTTCTTTAAAGACGGCATTTTCTTCTTATACGCTGTTACATCCTCATTATACATTTGATAACCGCTGCGGCATTTTGTTAAATACCAGGAATTTCCATCTAAATTTTCCCCTGACTCCGCCTGATCACTGACAATAGCCGCATAATGCTCTGCCTTTTCTACAAGGGGATTGTTTTCCACAGATTGGAAAAGGGCGTCTGACAACCTTTCTGTCTTAATAAAAGCTGCCATATCCCCTATATTTGTTTCGTCCAACATAGCTTTTTGACTATTTTTGCAATTTTCCTTTACACTTAAAACGATTGCAAGAGACATCGCAATAATCATCATTAAAAGGACAATACTGATAAAAGAACCCTTTTTACCACGGATGTTTGCCTTAAGTAAAGTAACTATCTCCATACAGCACCTCACCATTCCATCGCTGAAAGCCAGGCGTTTACCTGTGCCTCCCGACTTTTTTCTTCTTCTGGGGAATAATCCGGCAAAGGCAGTTCCCCAACAACCTTCCCATCCTCAAGATAAAGAAGCCTAGTTGCCCTTAACGCTGCCCTGATATCATGAGTCACCATCAAAATGCTCTGCCCAGACTGATTCAAGCTTGTTAAAAGATCTAATACCTCTGTTGTGCTCTTTTTGTTCAGCGCCCCGGTCGGCTCATCCGCAAATAAAAGCCTTGGATTATGGATGACCGCCCTTGCAATGGCACACCTTTGCTGCTCCCCTCCAGAAACCTGTGATGGCAGGTGAGATTTTAAATGGGCAATCCCCATCTGCTCCAACAGTTCCTCCGCCCGTTCCCTCACCCGGCTAGCTGTTTTCCTTTTATTTAAGTAACCTGGGACTGCAATATTTTCAAATAATGAAAGATTGCTAACAAGATGCATCTGCTGGAATATAAAGCCAAAATCACTATGCCTAAGCGACGCCAGCTTTTTTTCCTTTGCATCCACAATATTTTCCCCACCATATATTACCTGCCCAGCCGTTGCCCTATCCATGCCGCTTAATGTATAAAGCATCGTAGATTTTCCTGAACCAGACGCCCCCATGACAACCGTGAAATCCCCCTCATAAAGCTCTAAATCAATTTGTGAAAGAACATGGATCTGGCCTCCATTGTGCGCAAAGCTTTTACACAAACCATTGGCCGATAAAATAACCTGTTTCACTATTTCTCCTTCCCAATATGCTTTTGCCAGTTACGGTTCACATTTCTAAAAAAAGTGAAACCATTGTGATTACACACGAAAATCAGCCCTAAACTTCTGCCAACTCTGGCCATAACGTAACAATTAAGCATATTTCATTTGCTCATCCATTCTTTTATGCAACAGGTATATTTTAGCAGAAAAGATATTAAGAAATCCTTAAGGCCTATCCTCTCTCACCGGCAATTGGACTACTACTTCTAAACCATCCTTGTAATTATGCAATACTACCTTCCCATCCATTTTCTCCGTTACATATTTTACAATGTAAAGCCCAAGGCCAGAACCTTGTTCCCCGCCACAATTTTTCCCACGGTAAAACTTACCAAAAATAAAAGGCATATCTTCATCTGGAATCCCATCCCCATAGTCTCGGAAATGAATTTCTGCCGTATCCCCTGAACTTACTATTGAAATATCAATTTCTGTTTTTGCATATTTTCTAGCATTATTTATAAGGTTTTCTATAACTTGGAGCAACCTATTCCGGTCAGCATCAACCCAAACCGTAAAATCTGGTTTTGCAAAATGGACATCATTCTGTTCCGCGGTGATTTCACTTACTGTTTCTTCTATTAATTTAGACAGCTCCAGCTTTTCCAGATTGATTTTAAGTTTATCCAAATCAGAAAGGGAATGCAGGAATAAATCATTTGTCAGCCTGGACACTTCATCGCATTTCCGCATAATTACAGAAAGATATTTCTCCCGCTTTTCATGTGTCCCGTCAAGGTTCGCTTCCAATCCTTCCGCATATGCCCGGATAGAAGAAATCGGCGTCTTAATATCATGTGAAAGCGTGGCAATTACCGTTTTATTATTTTCCACTGCCTCACGTTCACAGGAACGTGCTTTGGTAATTTCCCTGCGCATATTATCAAAAGCCCATGTAAATTCCCCAAAATAATTAGAACGCTCATAGTCAAGCGGTACCTCAAAATTGCCCTGTGCTATTTTTTCCGCAAAGGATTGCATTTTTTCAAAAGGATGCAGGATTGCAAAATAAACATAGGAAAAAACAAAACATAAAAAAATAAGGCTGATTCCACATATAACTGCAATCTGGCCATTCCATCTGTCCTTTTTTACTTTCTCCCGGATGTTTTGCTGTAACTGTGCTGCTTTTTCTGCTGCCTCTTCTGTTTTTCCCATCCGCAAAAGCTGCTCTATTTCATTTGCCGCCACAATCTGCCCTGCCTGTATATCCTGTGGGCTGGCTTTCTGGTTTGAAAGAGAAAAACAGGCAGTTATAACAATAATAACTGCCGCAAAAAAAATAGTTATGCCTATTAACCTTGCCTTCATGCCCCTACCTCCAAAATGTAGCCTACTCCCCAGACTGTTTTAATATATTTCGGTTTTGCCGGGTTATCTTCCAGTTTTTCACGCAGCCAGCGGATATGGACAGTCAGCGTGGATGCTTCCACCATCGAAAATGCCCCCCATACTTCCGACAACAGCTTCTCCTTTGCAAGCGCTGTATTTTTATGCTCACAAAGATACGCCAACAAATCAAACTCCCGTAAAGATAACAAAACCTCCTCCCCGCCTTTTGTTACAGAACGGGCCGTTATATTTACGGAAACATCCCCAAATAACAGTTTCTTCTCCTGCCCTTCAAAGCCATAAGTGCGCCGGATTAACGCATTCACCCTGGAGAGAAGTTCTTTCATAGAATAAGGTTTTGGCAGATAATCATCACCCCCAATATCAAACCCCATAATACGGTCTGTTTCACTGATCCTGGCGCTTGCAAAAATCACAGGCACTGTTGATACACGGCGAAGCTCCTTGCACAACTCAAATCCTGTTATATCTGGCAAATTAATATCCAGTAAAATAAGATGGTATGTATTTTCGGAAAGAAGCCGAAATGCCGTTTCGCTGTCTGGCACACCTGTAACCGCATAACCATAATTCTCTAACATGTCCGAAATAATAAAAGATAAATCTTCATCATCATCTATAATCAATATCTGTTTTTTTAACATTATACTCCCCCAACATAAAAAAGGTGTGAAGCCTTTCCAGGCTCGAAAACACCTCGCCAGGCAAGGCTACTGTCGCGCCTAAGAAGAATGCAAAACCAGCATTCTTCACACTCAAATCGGCGAAGTTTCCTATGACATGAAAAAAATTAAAGAAACACGTTAGAAACGCATTTCTTTAATTTTTTAATATGTTTTCCGCTTTCCAAAGCGTGTTTCTATGCCAAAATTATGACATTTCATCTACCAGCTTCTGCACAGCTTTTACCATCTCATCTGATTTCTTTTCAGCGTCTTCCAATGACTCGCCTACTACTCCAAAATAGAATTTAATTTTTGGTTCTGTACCAGAAGGCCTTACGCACATCCATACATTGTCTGTCATGTCAAAATACAGTACATTAGACTTTGGAAGCCCTGTAGGTTTTACATCACCTGTTGCGATATCTGTAACAGTATCCGCCTGATAGTCACGGAAAGATGTCACCTGATAGCCGCAAATTTCCTTTGGCGGATTTGTACGGAGTGTTGACATAATCTCTTGAATCTTAGCAAGCCCTTCAATCCCCTTCATTGTAACTGACTGCACGCCATCTTTATAATAGCCATAACGCTCATACATAGCAATCATAGCATCCCAAAGCGTCATATTTTTTGTCTTATAATATGCTGCTGCTTCACAAAGCGCCATTGTTGCAACTATCGCATCTTTGTCACGCGCATGCGTACCAATTAGGCAGCCATAGCTCTCTTCAAACCCAAACAGATAGCTTCCTTTCCCTGTTGTTTCAAACCCAAGAATCTGCTGTCCAATAAATTTAAACCCTGTCAAGACTTCTATTAAATCAACATTATAATAATCTGCAATCGCATCTGCAAGATTTGATGTAACAATTGTCTTAATCAGCTTTCCATCCTCTGGAAGCCCCTTTGTTTCCTTTATCTGGGAAATCTCGTAATCTGCAAGGAGGCACCCTGACATATTCCCTGTTAAAGTAATATATTCTCCGCTCTTTGTATCTTTTACATAAACGCCAAGCCTGTCTGCATCTGGGTCAGTCGCTAACACAAGGTCTGCGTCCTTTTCCTTAGCAAGCTTTAATGCCAGTTCAAACGCTTCAGCCGCCTCTGGATTTGGATAGCTTACCGTCGGGAACTCACCATCTGGAAGCTCCTGTTCTGGTACAACAAACACATTTTCAAAGCCCAGTTCTTTTAAGACTCGCCTTGCCGGGATATTTCCTGTCCCATGCAATGGTGTATAGACAATTTTTAAATCTTTCCCAACTTCTTTAATGCTGTCCCAATGGATAACCTGCTTCTTTAATTCTTCAATATACTTATCATCAATTTCTTTGCCAATCTGCTGATAAAGCCCTTTTTCAACAGCTTCAGGCTTGTCCATTGTTTTAACTGTGGCATAATCTGTTACTGCTTTTACTTCATCCATAATACCAGTATCATGCGGCGGCGTAATCTGCGCCCCATCTTCCCAATATACCTTATACCCATTATACTCTGGCGGGTTATGGCTTGCCGTGATATTAATCCCAGCCACACAATTCAGTTCCCTGACTGCATAAGATAATTCAGGCGTTGGCCTGAGCGATTCAAATACATACGCTTTAATGCCGTTTGCTGCCAAGCAAAGCGCTGCCTCGTCTGCAAATTCCGGCGACATCCTCCTGGAATCAAAAGCAATGGCAACCCCCCGGCTTCCTTTCCCCGTCTTGTTAATATAATTAGCAAGCCCTTGGGTAGCCTTACGAACTGTATAAATATTCATACGGTTTGTCCCTGCACCAATAATTCCGCGGAGACCTGCTGTACCAAATTCCAGTTCCGTATAAAAACGTTCTTTAATTTCATTCTCATCACCCGAAATTGACGTAAGCTCCTCTTTTGTCTTTTCATCAAAATACGAATTTGCCAGCCATGCTTCATAAATCTCTTTGTAGTCCATAATTAATTCCTCCTTTTATTTCCTCAGGAAATACAGCTATATCATTTCCTGCCTCTTTACTATTCCTTGCTTTCTGTATCATCCTTTACCAAATCCCCAAAAGACAATTTCACATTTTTACCATCATCCAGGATATCAACCGGATAACTTTTTGTAACATATCCCAAATCACTTAGGGTAATTGTCTGAGAACCGATTACCTTTGTAAAAGTGCATGGCGCCAACCCTTTATATACATTATCAAGATAGACCTCCGCACCTTCTGGCGCCGTCACTGTAATGGTATGATTGCTGTCAATTTTTTTCGTTACTTTGTCATCATTTTCTGAAGACGGCGCTTTAGATGGTTTTGGCGTACTGTTAGAAGAAGATGCTTTTTCATCAATTAAATCAATATTAATCGTAACCGTAGGTTTCGCAATTTCCAACACACCAGTATACGTTTCATATCCGGTAAGGGCGGCCGTAAGGTTATATTTCCCATAATTCAATGTTACAGGTGTGGAATAATTTACTGCCATTCCATTTAAATAAAGCTCTGCGCCTTCTGGTTTCAAATTGAAAGTAACTTCGCTAATATTGTTTGTGACAACTTCTTTATAATCACTAAAATCTACCGTTACTTCTTTATCTTTTTTTACCTTTACTGTCTTTGTAGCAGACGCCCCTTTCTTACTAAGCGTCAGGCGGTAAGTCCCTTCTGCTGCCGTAATCAGTGTATTTTCCGAAACTGGGACAAATGTGCTTCCATTTAGTTCCGCCATGCCGCCAATAAAACTGCTGTGGTTTGCAAGGCGGATATAACCATGCCCTGATGTCCTGACAACAGAATAGACATGAATCCCAATCCCGCGCACTGTGACAACATCCTGGTTTGTAAATTCCATTGGCTCAATTTCCAGCCCATCTGCCGCAAAAAAAGTCATACCTGAGTACTGGTATTTTGAGCCTGCTACCCGCATCATATTTTCATCAATGGAAAAAGAAAATTTCTGTACTTCTTGATATTCCCATACATCATCGGGAACTTCTGCTGAAACCAATTTTGCTTCTTTGCCGCTGTAATTTGCCTGTAAAATCATACCGGCTTCAACTTTTTCTGTATACCGTTCTTCTTTGTATTTATCCTGTATCACCGAATCTACGCTATATGCCAGCGTACTGATAATATTTGTCTCCAGCTCCCGGATCTGAAGCTGCCTTTCTTCTGTATCATTTTGGATAACTACTCCTGTGACTGCCTGCAAACCTGTATCTGGGGAAACTGACGGATTTTTCCCTCCAGTCCTCGTCCTCCTGATTGCGCTGCAGGAAGTAAAAACAACTGCAAGCAAAAGAACCAGCATGCAGCATATCATCCCTCTGTATCTTTTAAAGCCTTTTAACATTGTTTCTTCCCTTCTGCCCCAAACCGTTTTATCATTTAATATAGACGTACCAATTGTCATTTTATCATAGAACCCTTTAAAATAAAAGCCTTTTTGCCTCCATCAAAAAATTTCTTCTTTTCTCTTCCTGGCTTTCTATTTTCAAAAGCTTATCATAATTTTTAACTGACATCCATGATTTTCTCCCATTATAGTAAAAATTAATCTGCTTCCAGAATTTTTCCGGAAAAAGCAGTAATACATATAAAAGTTTTGCCTCGCGCTTTTCAAGCGGGCGGATTTTCTGGTAAGTATCTAATATCTGCACTCCCTGGCTGGTATCCCATCCATTTTTTTCCATAATTTTACGCATAAAATCGTATAAATCTACAATCTGGATTCCCATGTCCGCCCTGTCAAAATTTGTCGTAATAACCTGATTTTCCTGAAAAATAATATTATGGTAGTTATAACTGCCATGATATACCCTTCTCTCCCGGATACACTGGGCAAACAATGAATGATAATCTATCTCTGAAATATACATATTGGCAAAACCTGCCTGGTCATAAAATTTCTGAAAAAGATTCAGGATGCAAATCTCCATTTCATTCCGTTTCTTTTTCCCCCGGATATAATTGTATACCCTTTTCATCTCCCGCATATGGCGCTCCAGCAAAATTTCCAAATCCTTTTCGGAAACAGCCTCGTCCTCCCATAACTCCTCTGAACCTCTTTCTGGGCAACGCATCAGCGTATGCAGCTTTGCCAAATGCCCTGTTGCCTGAACAATGTCAGCCCCTTCGCGGAGATTGCACTCCCTGCCAATATACCAGCGCTTCAAAAGCCAACGGTTTCCCATCGAATCCTTTGTCAGAAGTTCTTGGCTGTTATTCGGAATCCCCTCGTCTACCAATGGATATCCCTGCCGTATTAGTTCCTGTTTTACCCGTTCCTGGAACGCTAATTTCCTGTCCCCTTCTTTATAATGAACCAGCGTAAACAACCCTTCTTTTGCTTCTAAAAGGATTGCACCGCGTATTCTCCTTTTTCCAATTAACTGAACAGGATATTGTTTCACTACTTCTTCAATTTTTTCCTCCATCTTACAACCCCCTTAAGAAGTCCTGACGATTATCGTTCCTTTCATCTTATGCACAGACAGAGAAAAAAATGCAGGGCAGATGGTAAAACATCATGTTTTACCATCTGCCCTGCTACTATTACTATCCCCTTTGGCACAATATGCCTTCCTTTTCAAATTGAAGAACACAGTTGCCGCATTTTTTTATTTACATCCTTTTGTGTGGTAAATTGAAAAAGTTACTGTTCCGTCCTCATTACGGCAATAGGTCTCAAAAATAAGATCTTTCTCACCATCTCCATTCACAACACCATAGAGTTCACTCATGCCGGCCTGGCCCTTTTTAAATATCTCTTTCTCTGAAACAGAAATGCTTCCTCCATAACCATTCCACTTCCAGCTATAGTTAAGCAGTCCATCCTTATCTGCCTTAACCGTCTTTACACTGTCTTTTACCAGGACTGCTTCCTTTTGGATTCTGTCAATATCCCATTTTTTAACTTCCTCTTCTAAACCATCAAGTGGTTCGCCGTCTTCTGCAGTACTGACCTCTCCTTCGTCCCCCTCTGTATCCTGCTGCCATTTTTCCAGGAGCGCATCTGCTGCTGCTTCATCTGCCTTTGATTCATCCATCGGAACAGTAAAGAGTGCATTTATTCCCTTATAATCCTTATTGCGGGTAATCTCTCCTGTCTTTTCATCAAAATCAAATACGGTATTGTCCAAAAATCCACTGTCCAATACGCCAAGATATACCCCTCTTTTTGCAAATACTTCAAAATTATCCCATTCTGACAAATAGTACAGGATTCCATCCTTTACAAAAGAAGAAGAGCCGCCATTCATATAAAAAATGTTACACTGCCATGGCCTTTCCCCTTTAATAAGCGGCGTCACCAAAAAATCAGTTCCTGCAGAATCCTTTGGCATCGGAGAACCGTCCTTATTTTCTATCGCAGTAACAGCATACGTACGGTCTTCATATTTTGTGCCATCACCATCTGCCATATAATATTCTGTCAAGTCTTTCCCTGATGTAACGCCAATCAATGTAACCTTATACTTACCATATGTCTGGCTTTCATTGATATGGATAGCGCCCTTGCCCTGAAACGCTTTTGCCAACTTATCATCCTTTACTTCCTGGGCAACCTCTTCCATGCTAAGATATTTCCAAGCTGCATAAGTAGTAACGCCTCCGGCAGCCAAAACAACAGCTGCTGCCGCTATCGCAATACGTGCTGTTTTATAAAATGGTTTCCTCATTGTGATATCCCCCTTCGCTATTTGAATAATCCGCTTATTGAGCCAGGCACTTGGTTCCTCAGACGGCGCAAGGGCGTTTTTTAATAAATCATCTAATTTATCGCTCATATTAATCTACCTCCAGCATATTCCTCAATGATTCTCTCGCCTGATACAGCCTGCTTTTCACTGTTCCTTTTGGTATCTTTAATACACTGGCAATTTCCTGCAAAGGCAGTCCCTCCATATAATAAAGATATACTGGCAGCCTGTGCTTATCATCCAACTGCCGCACTGCCTTCTGCACCTCAGAAGCCCGTTCCTTCGCAATCATTTCTTCTTCCAACGAATAACTGGCAGCCTCTTCGGCATCCTGCATTTCCTCTGAAAGGCTATCCATATCCACAATCCGCTTCCTGCATGCATATTTCTTTCTATGGTTCTTCCAAACCCGCAGTGCAATAGATAGCAGATAGCTTTTCGGGTTTTCTGTTGCATTAATCTTATATAAAAGTTCCATTGCCTTTAAAAAAGTATCCTGATACAATTCTTCAGCTTCCTGCCGGCTGTATGTAAGTTGCCTGCAAAATGCATAAATATCTTTTCCATACAGCTCAATGCATTTTTCTAATTCTGTTACATTCATAAATATTCTCCAAATGCGCATTTTCAAATATTTTTCAAACCATCGTTACTATTTTAATCTTCCGCTTATTGATTTTAGCAAATGAAATAGTAACTATTTTGCCCTTACATCTATACATTGTCATAACTTTGCAAAAGGTTCAAAAAAATTTACTTTATTTGCAGGCAGTTTATTTTATCCTTACAGTAACAGGCGTATCTAGCTTTACCATCGGTGCGTACAGCCATTCCGCCCGGTAGTCCCCCTCCGTATAATCCGGGATATAATGGAGTTCATCAAAAGATGGATTTTCTCCAATGGTTAGTTCCTTTCTAGTAATCGCCCCATTCGTTTCATTCTCTGAAAGAACATGCCCATCCTTTTCCCCTTCACTGGATATCGCTCTGGCAGAAACAACAATATCTCTATCAGAATCCCCAGGCTTTTCTTTCCCAATATATTCCCAGCGCATAATATAAGCCCACTTGCCATTTGCTTCCGGGACATTTAATTCGATTTTCAGCCGCCCATCCTTTTCCAGCGCCATTTCCTTCAGAGACACTCCATCCGGCATATTATCAATCTGTTTGTTTTTATAAGAAATCCCCCCATAACGTTTCTCCTCTGGTATCATTTCTACACCATCAATTACCGCGGTAATAGAATCTGTATCTGTAAAATAAGAACTTTCATACCATTTTGCATCGAGATTCCCATCCTCTCCATAGGTCCCTACTGTACCGTTCCTGTTTTGCTTATATTCTCTTCCTTTATCATCATAAAGCAATACGGAAATATCATTTAGCCTTGCCGTATTCCCTTTGTCAGACTGCAGAAGAAGTTTTGCCTGTGTTGGATAAATTTCCAGGCTTTCTATTGTAATTTTCTGCCCTTCTACATAAAAACTCTTATTAACCTCATATGTTTTCACCACTTTAGCATATTTCATATCAGGATATAATGTATAATCTGAATAAGATGCTATTTTTTCATCCCCATCTTTCCCCACTTCATAATAGTTTATCCTAAAATTCATTATTTCTGGTATTTTTTTATCCATAAAATCCATCCTGTATTCATATAAGTTTTCTGCATCTGTACTTATTATCGTAGAGGTATACCCAATATTCCCAGGCTCTTCCTGGATATTTACGTCAAAAACCTTCTGCCCATCCCTTTCATGGCTTATTTTTCCCCGTCCAGGTATTTCTGTTTGGAAAAATATGGATACCCTGCTTGCATCTACCACCATGCAGCATACTTCTGATGCATTGCCATCTGCTGTCGTTTTCTTCTCCCCCACATACTGGGCATACTCCTTTTCCAAACATACACGCATACTCTCATCCAACGTGACTGCCCTTGCCAAATCCCCTAAAAAGCCTATCTTGCTCATTGCATATGCCGTAACTGGAAAATAATTTACTACCCCAGCAAATATAATTACAAAAGCTGCTGCTACCGCCGCAGCGATACCGCCCCTGAGCCACCAATTTACAATAGCAGGTCTTTGGCGGTATTTTTTCCCTAACGCTTCATTCAGATATTTTTCTTCGACCAAATCCATTGCCTCAAATCCAAGCATACAAATCCCTCACTTTCTGCCGAAATAGCTTTCAAATCGTTTACATTTCACGTTCCAGGTATTTCCGAAACTTCTCACGGGTTCTTGAAAGCCTCATCTTTACAGCACTTTCCTTCATATGAAATTGGCTTGCCAATTCAGGTATGCTCTCTGCCATCCAATACCTCCTGACAAAAAGCACCCTGTTTTTTTCATCTAATTTCCCTAAAAACGAATTGATAATCTCCTTTAATTCTACGGAATCATACTGACTGTCAGCTTTCCCAAATATACTGTCAATTTCTTCTGTAATAAATGCCATCTCACAGTCCCTGCCCTTTGAATGATTCTTTCTATAAATATCAATCGCTAAGTTCCGTGTAATCCTGGCTGCATAATTCCTCAAAGACACTGGCCTCTCTGGCGGAATACTGTTCCATAACCTGAAATATGTGTCATTTACACATTCTTCCGCATCCTCCGCAGAAAATGTAATATTTTGCGCAACCTTCCGCAACAATGGGGCATATAAATGTTCTGTTTCCCGAATAGCTTGTTTGTCCCGTTGCCAGAATAGCTCAATAACCTGTTGCTCTTCCATACTGCCCTTTTCTCCTTCCTTTGTTGTTACAATTTACAAACATTTTAACCTCCATGCATAACACTTTGTCACCTATTATGACGGAAAAAACGGGGAATTGGTCACATAACTAGTACATCGTTCAATTAATTTCTCATAGTTTCACTGAATCTTACTTAGAAACCTATATTAGCCGTGATATTAAAGATTTATCACAGGGCGCAGATGAAACAGCATTCCTGAACTTTATAAATGTTATCGCTGCACGAACCGCAACAAACGTAAATTACGATACCATAACAAGTGAAAGTGGTATTTCTTCCCCTACTGCAAAACACTGTCTCTCCATCCTTGTATCCTCTGGACTTGTTGCACTTATCCAGCCATATTCAAACAGTGCGCAAAATGCGTTATCAAAGAGCGCCAAGAATGTATTTTCCGGATACCGGCTTATGCACACATCTTACAAAATGAACCAGCCCCGAAACACTGAAAGCAGGCGCTATGAGCGGCGCTATTTTGAAACATGGGTTGTTTATGAAATATACAAAAGCTATCTAAAAATTTTTCTGTATTGTCTCCTGTGGAAAAAGAGCCTTCTGAAGAAAGAATATCAAATAGAAATGCACATCGAAAAGCAAATATCAAAACAGGCGGCGTTATATGCATGCCACCTGATTTACTGCCTGTAGACAAAAAGAATGGTATATCCCTGCATGGATCATTTGAATACAAAGAGGCAATGGAAAAACCATTGCCTCAAAATCATTTATGCTGTATTTTATTATGCCAATACATCCACAAGTTTCTTAATTGCTGCAAGCGCTTCATCTGGAAGCTTGTCATAACCATCTTTCTTTGTAGCAAAACCTTCTACAGCGTCAACGCGGTTCTGCATTGCATTCTTTAATGCATTCTTGTATTCGGCATCATTAAGGTCTGGCACAAAACCTTCCCAATCCATAATCTCTACATCGTCGAAGTTACCCCACTTCTTAAATTCTGCCTTGCCTTCTACAATGGCTTCCAGAATTCCAAGCGTATCCTTAGGCTGTACCTTCTTGCCCATGAAATCACCTGTATTTACGATATAGCAGTCAACATCTTTTTCTTCTACTAACTTTTTAAACTTCTCATAGTCATTTGCCAATGGGTAAGTCCTGAATGGGTTAGCATATGGCACAATACGGAGTGCGTTCATGTCAGTACCAGCAGCTACACGCTCAGCAGTAGATGTCTTTGTAGCAAGGGTAGCGCCCATAACAGATGCAAGTGCAGCGCCCTTCAGTTTAACAACAGGAGGGATAGTAGGATCTTTCATAATCCAAATAATGGAGTTAACAGGGCTGTTAATCTTGTCTACACGGTTTGGAGACCACAGCTTAGATTTGATAGCACGTCCATTACCATTACGGATATCCTCTGTAACAAGCTGGATTTTCCCTTCTTCATCCATTGTAGCAGAGCAGTTCTGGGCAGAAAGAAGATACATGTTGTCCGGGCAGCCTGTAGGATAATCTGCTGTTTTGTCAAAATAAGTTGGCTCAAGAGCGATAGACGCACAAGTATCTGTGTTAATGATAAATGCATCATCATGAAGAACAGTAATCGCCTTGTCACCATACTTATTATTATGCTTTGCATGGGTAAGCGTAGATTTACCAGAACCAGAAAGGCCAAATACAGATGCAACATACTTCTTTCCATCCGGAAGTGTATATTCCTTCTGTCCGCCATGGCAAGACGCATATCCATTGCGGTTAGCAATTGCCCATGCCATTGTAAGGGTTCCTTTCTTATGCTCACCAAAATACTTCATGCCAAGGATTGCAGCACAGTTCTGGGCTGTATCAAAGTAGCAGAGTGTACGGTCATCGCTCAGGCAGCTATAATCTACATCAGGACTTGGAGTTGGCTCCCACTGTGGGTTAGAGAAGATATAAATATCTGCTTCCTTTCCATCTCCAACGGCTTTAGAAGCCTTGTACATCTTTACATAGTCATCAGACATATACTGGAAGTTAATCATCCAGTTGTACATTAAGTTCTCTTCCCCTTCTGGAATCAGAAGATGTGCCTTTACCATAAATTCAGGGTCTAGTCCAACAAATACCTGCGCATGGTACATCTTCTTAAAACGTGTCTTATAGATCGCATCCATAACTACCTTATCCAGCTTGCCTGCATCAACTCCCGGCTCACCCTTGATACGGCGTGCAGCAGCATAACGGCCTGTTACGGCACCATCATTGAAAAGCAGGACTTTCGCATCAGAATCAAGCCCAAACTCTTCCCCTCTGTAAACAGGCATATCTGTTACAATTGTTCCTGGTGAATTCTTTGCTAAGTTATATGCCTCCTTGAGAGTATTCACCTTTACGACATTGTTGCCATAAAAAGCTGCTTCAATAATAGCACGGGTATTTGATACAGCCTCTCCAGTCTTTGGGAAACCAACCTTACCAGCACCAATCTCATCCAATTTGTAATTAGCCTTTGTTGCCATGTAAAAATAACCTCCTAATCATGTATTTTGTCTCTGCTGAACAAAAACCTGACAGCAGAATATTTGTTAACCACAGGCTACGGCAAAATTGAGCCGCACTGTGGAGGTAAACCTTGCCAGTATATCAACACTACTAGAGAGTATAGGGTTTTTTTGGAAAAAAGTCAACGATAAAGTAACAACTTTTCACTTTATTTCATCAATCCAGCCAGCAAGGCGGTCTTCTATCACTGCAAAGGGCGCAGGCCCAACTGATAAAAAGAATTCATGGAAATCCCTTAATACAAATTTATCCCCTAGTTTTTCCTTTGCCCTCTCTAAAAGATTTTCGATTTCCAGATACCCCAGGGTATATTCCATATAAGCGCCTGGCTCAGCTACCATAGAATCAAATATTGCACGGCTGTGGCTTTTTTTATAACCAAAATCCGCCAGATATTCCTGTAGCTTTTTATTGTCCCATCCCAGATAGTTTACCCCAATATCTGCTTTTGCATAAATGCATAAAGTTGCCAATGTGTTTTTTTTCAATAGTTTTGCAACTTCCTTGTCCAGTCCTGCCAAATCATAACTATATAGCTCTGCATATGTTCCCCAACCCTCTGTATACCCTCCTACATTAATAATACTCCTGATTGGCGCCGGATTCGTAGAATTAAAATAACATGTCTGGTAAAGATGCCCTGGATACCCTTCATGCCCTATTGTTGTAAACGCTTTTGTCAAATCATACTGTTCACTGCGGTTAATATAAACAACATTATTTTTATAACTATCTATGGCTGGTGTCAGGTAAAACGCTGGGCTCATGCTTTCCTCCAGTGATTTATCAACCTCTTTTATCTGACAGTTAATATCATCACCTAGTTTCGGAAAATCATTCTGGATTGACTTTTTTAAATGTTCCATTGCTTCTTCTGGCTCTTCATAAGGATATTCCACATCTTGCGCATCGTAATATACCTCTGGCGACTCTGCCATAATCTGCGCCATATCTTTTTTTAATTTTGTAATGCTTTCATCCAGCAAAGCATTAATTTCATCCAAAGAACGGTTTGATCCAGTCGTGGACTTTACAAGGTATTCATAGTATTCTTTTCCTTTTTCTAAATGGCATAGCCCATTTTCATTTTTTCCAGTTCCTTTTAAATCTGTAAGCCCTTCCACAAGCCTGCTATATGCTGGCACCACCTTCTCCAGAACCGCTTTCTTATTCTCCTGGATAAACTGGCTTTGCTCTTTTTCTGTAAGCCCATCTACTTCCTTTATTTTCTTCTCAAAAACTGTAATCAGATAATTTGATTCAGGCTCTTTTATAAATTCTGAACACTGCTCAATAATAGCCTGTGCTGTTGTATCGCTCATAAATATGCCTTTTTCAGATTTCATTTTCTGAAAATCCAGAATCTGCCCAAAATAATCCGGCACAAGGTTAAGCAGCTTAATATATTTTTCCACATCTGCTTTCCCATATAAGTTATATTCTGCAAAAAAAACGGGAAGCTGTGCCTGAATCCCAGTTGTCGGCCCCAGGCATTCCGCATATTCTAGAAAATCTGCCGACTCAAGGTTCTGTTTTGACATCAAATAAACAATATCATAAATAAGCTTTTGTTCTTTTGTTAGCTTATCATAATCAAATGTTTCCAGCGTAGCAACCCTGTTCTCTGAAACCATCAGCCCATTCCTCAGTTCTTCCATGGAAAAACCGCCAAGCGTCGCTTCTTCTTCCTCAATGCCATATGCTTTTTTATTTTTAATTGTATAATTTAAAGTAATCGAATTATCTGTAATCTCTTCTTTAAATATTTGGTTCATCAGATTATCAAAATCACGCTGAGCTTCTTTGGCACTCCTGCTATCTTTTACATTGGGATGGGCCAGGGTGCCCTGCGAAAACAATCCTGCCTGCTTCTGGTATACAACCATCCCAACAACCGCTACCATGCAAACCAGCAGCGCTAAAAAGGCTAGCTTTTTCGGTTTCCTCTTCCGATATCTTTTTTCATAGTCAATATATCCCAAATTCCTCTCCAATTCCTCACAACCTTTCTGCCCCAAAGCGTATATAAACGTTGTTTCCTACACACCCTAATTAATCTTGGTAATCATCTCATTTCATATAAAATTTGTCAAGGTTGACACCTATTCCGTAGTTCTACATATATATGAATTAGCACGAAATATTATTCCATTTACCAAAAATGTGTGTAAGGAACGGCCAATAATTAATTTGAACAACTCAACTGGTTAATTTATTGACGATTCCTAATGAAAAATCAGAAGAAAGGAAAAATAGATATGAATAACATGAATCAGCGTTCCGGAAATTGCCAAACGCCATGCAACCAAATGCCTTCTGGCTGCATGAGGGAAAGACAAGGCAGAGGATGCATGAACAATGGCAATTCCGGCTGCAGAAGACAGTCATCTATGCCAATGCCAACGCCTTGCAATCCATGTGACTGCAAAGATAATTCCAGCGCCCAGAATGACCCACTACGCGGAATGGCAGTCGGCATAGGATATGTCCCTTGGCAGCAATGGGAATGCGTATACAATGTGGAGGAAGGCCTAGCCAGAGGCACCATTTTCCCATCTCTTGACCTGCCATTTTATGGCTGCATCCCCCGTGGTTATTTTTGCAACAAAGGAGGTAGGGCATGAACCAGAAACAACTTTTAATGCATCTTTCCCAGGTAAGCTTTGCCGTAACTGAAGCTGTTTTATACCTGGATACCCACCCTTGTGATAAAGAGGCAATGGAATACTACCAGAAAATGAAACAATTACGCAAGGAAGCGCTGGACGAATATCAGAGAAAATTCGGTCCCCTGCAAAGCGATTCAAATTATGATGAATGTTCCTGGGTATGGACAGAAACACCATGGCCATGGGAATGCTGATAAAACTAAATTTGCGCCTGCGCTGCACCGCAAATTTAGTTTAAAATCTGTAACAGAAAGTCCCTGATAGCAGCGCAGAAATGAGGAGATCTATGTGGAATTATGAAAAACGGCTGGAATACCCAGTAAATATTACCCGGTGTAACCCAAAAGCGGCAATGGTAATTATGTCGCAGTATGGCGGCCCCGATGGTGAACTTGGCGCTTCCCTCCGCTATCTGTCACAACGTTATTCTATGAAAGATAGAAAAGTTATTGGTGTATTAACAGATATTGGTACTGAAGAACTAGCCCATCTTGAAATGGTTGCAACAATCATCCACCAACTTACAAAGGATTTATCGCCAGAAGAAATCAAAGCTTCTGGTTTTGACAAATATTATATCGACCACACGCTTGGCGTTTGGCCACAATCAGCAGGCGGCGAACCGTTTAGCGCCAGCCAGTTCCAATCTACCGGTGATACCATCACTGACTTATACGAAGATATGGCGGCAGAGCAAAAAGCTCGCCTCACCTATGACAATATCCTGCGTATTGTAAAAGAGCCTGAAATCGCAGACCCAATCCGCTTCCTGAGGGAACGTGAAATTGTGCATTTCCAGAGATTTGGTGAAGCCCTACGAAGGGTACAGGATAGTTTAGATAGCAGAAACTTCTATGCCTTTAATGGGCAGATTGACACAAAGAGCTGCTAACGCCTATTCTCAGCCCCATTAAAGCATCAACAACCGGGGAACGTTGATTCAGAACCTCTTTCCCCGATTATTATAGAAACGGCAAAATAGAGCCTGGTATAGATTATACCAGGCTCTTTTCCAAATTGATGGGCAAAAAACGCCCAATCCTTAATAACGGCTATGCAAAACAAACCCATAATCAGAAATTTACAGCCAGCGGTTCATGATAAACTTATTTTTCCTTGGGTCGCCTTCTGCATGATAAACAACTAAACTTTCTAAGTCAAATATAGAACTCCAAACTGTTTCAAAATCTGGCTCATTGTCATACTGACACATAAAACCATAATTACCACTTAAAAGCTGTATAGTAGTTTCAATATAATCTTCTTTTATAAGTCCCGAAACAAAACTGTCCATAACAACTTGATACCGTTTTTGTGAATCATAATCATTCCCTTTTGCATCATCATACCGTTTCATTTCATCGGATGTAAAACTATTGACGGTACAGATAATTCTGCCATTCTCAAAACTTTCTGCATCTCGGATTTCTTTCATGGATGGCGTACACTCAACCACTGCCATATCGCCACTTCTATCTGCAAGCAAAATATTACAATTAGAAGCGATAGGAAGTTCCATCAATAAGGAAATTGCCTGTTCTGTATTATCCGCTTTTTCAAGCAAATACCGCACAATGAAACAGGAATTAAATCCCGCCTGTATCTTACCAAGTTCAGTCATTACAAAAGTCATAGCAACAGCAAGCCCATGCTCATTTAACCCTTCCTCCCCATTACTGAAAGAAGAAGTCATAATATGAAATCTATTCCCATTCTCCGGGGCATAGCTTTCACTTTTGCTCCCTTCCCGCAGATAAGGCGGCAAATCATTGTTTCTGCCATATAGTATTCTACCGCCCTTTGCATATGCGAAAGCAGTACATCCCCGAATTTCAACGGGAATATTGTTCTCCAAATTATACATACAGCATCCCATACATAGCATCCAAGAAGCGAAATGTAAATAATCTGCACCCATGGTATCGCTCACCCCTCTGATTTCCTCGTATACTTCAGGGAAATACTTCCTTAGCGCTTCTTCACTCCGTTTCCCATGTTCCAGTTGAAATTCATCCAACTGGAGAGGGAAAAAAACTTGGCATTTTTTGAATATCTTTCCTCGCTTCACACCCATTTCATAATGGCCGCCCTTTAACCTTAAATGATACACCGTTTAATCATCCTCCTTACTGACTGCAATCCATACTTCGGAACGTCCATCATTTTCAAATATCACCCATGCAGCCGCAGGGATTTCACATTCATACATGCCTACAGGGACAAGGGAATTTGTATTACTCCGATGTAGTAATAAATTTCTTTCGGGTTTTTATATACACTGATTCCTAAAATTCCTCTTGGCGCTCCATTAGACAGCCTGCATATTTCAGAAAAATTGTTTCCCTGCAATGACGCTTTCCAAAACTCTGGGACAATCCTTAAATTTTCTTCCATATCCAAAGCCAAAGGGATGCGGATGCCCACAATACGCAGAGGCGGCTTTGGGGCAATACGATATGCCATAGCGTTTCCTCCTGTAATTTCAATTTTAAACCGAATGAGCGGATATGCTTGTAGGACACTTCCCCCTAGCTTAACTGCTGTTGGCGTGATGCCATGAACATTCTGAAAAGCCCGATTAAAAGAAGTCGAAGAGGAATATCCATATTTTAATGCAACATCTAATACCCTACTGCCTGCCCGCTGCAATTAAAACGCCGCCTGCGTCATTTTTCGGCGACGTATGTATTCCGCCAATGACACACCCGAAATTTTCAACCATTCCATCCTTTTACCTCCTTGCAGTTAAGGATAGCCTAATCCGATTTATATTTCTCATAAATTTTCTTTGCCTGTTCCGCTACAATTTCTTTGAGATACGCAGGCTCTATAATATCTACCTGTGTCCCGAATGACAACAGATACCCTATTAGCCATTCATCTTCTGGCATTTCAACAGATACAATTAAATCTCCATTTTCCCGCTTCCTTACTTGCGATTTATCTAATTCATCATAAACGCGATATGACATATTTTGTGGAAAACCCAATATAACTGTATTGTAGGTTTCATTGGGCACTTCATCTGATTCTGGAAATGGGCTTTTGTGAAAAGCATCTGTTAGTACTTCCAAATCTATAATACGGGTCAGCTTAAAAATACGGTAATCCTGTTTTTCCATACAATACGCCTTTAAGTACCATGCCATAGACTTATATGACATTTTTAACGGCTGGACAACCCTTTCACTAATTGTCCCATAGGAATTTGCATACGTTATTTTTATACATTTTTGTTGGATTACCGCTGATTTCAACAATTCAAATTTCTCATTGTCAGTCCCTTTATTTCCCCATCTGGAAAAATCCACTTCAAGCCAATTCTCTGAACTAAGGTTAAATATTGCAGAAATTTTTTGTAATGTCTGACTGCTGCTAATATTTTTCGTAAAATTTATACTTTGTAAAGCTGTTAGAATTTCCTGCTTTTCTTCTTTAGACAACACGGCTTTATCTAAAACAAAACCCTTCATCAAATGAATGCCGCCGTTTCGGCCTGCTTCTGCATAAATAGGTATGCCTGCCCCACTTAAAGCATCAATATCTCTGTAAATAGTCCTTACAGAGACTTCAAACTTTTCCGCTAATTCTGGAGCGGTAGCCTGTCCTTTGTCAAGTAAATAATATACAATCTTAAATAATCTGCTTTCCTGCATTAGCAATCCCTCCTTAGGAACTGTAAATAAATTAATTGTCAGTTTGCGCTGGATATTTCTTTGAGGGTGCATGTCAAAAAACGTAGGCGTAGCGGGCTACGCTGAGGATTTTTGACATGTGCAATCGAAGAAATAGACAAGCAAAATGATAAAATAATTTATTTACAGTTCCTTAGTAATATAATACCATCCAAAACCTGACATGTTACGCCAATATTTTATATATACATTTGCCTGGCCAATGTCCATGCATCTCCTTTTACAGTAATTCACTTGCAGTTAATAACTTATTTAACAAGGAATCCATTGTTACTATTCACAGCCAATCGTAGCTAAATCTCAATAAAAAATATCTTCCCCC
>CAJUJR010000018.1 GCA_910586605.1 uncultured Lachnospiraceae bacterium
GAAGATATTTTTTATTTCCTTAAGTCCGGCTACGATTGGCTGTGAATAGTAACTATACGAGTTTAGAAGATTATTTTGATTTTGCATACAGCTTGCTATCTGCTGGTAATTATGGTATACTGTTACTGGTTATGGCATGAAATGTAATAATTTCGTGCCTTTTATTGGGCGGCATGAAGCCTCCTGCATCAAAGCTGAAGCTTTTTGCATTACTTCAGAAGTTAAATATGGTTTATGCAATACAATGATTTTAGAGCATGTATGAAAATTGCTTTTTACAAGATATGTTTCACGCATTGTGGCAGATTTGTTCCAAATTTAGGAGAGGCAGCGGCCTGCATTGATGATTGGAAATCGTCTGTGAATAGTGGCCATTTGGAAAAACATGACAGAAAATGTATGTACATGAAGGCATACAATCCATTTAGAAAGGATTGTATGCCTTTTAAATTTATAAGAAACTGCTGTAATCGTGGTGGTGTTATAAGAAAGGCTTGGTGCAAAATATGAAAAAAATTAGCTATGTTTTTGTAATGGCAGTTATGCTTTTAACCCTGCCTTCCTGCGGCAGGGCAAGCGCAGTTCAGAAGAATGGCAAGACGCTTATTTATGGGAGTGGTGATTATACTAGAATCAACCCTGCGATGGATGAGCATGGGGAGATTAACGGTTTGTTGTTTGACGGGCTAACGGCTCACAATGGTGATAACGAAGTGATCCCGTCGCTTGCTAAGTGTTGGAAGTTTGAAAAAAAGCGCTGTACGTATACTTTTTATTTGAAGGAAAAGGTAAAATGGCATGATGGGGAAGCTTTTACTGCAGAAGATGTGAAATTTACAATAGAAGCGATTATGGATTCTGAGAATGGCTCGGAGAACCGTTCTGATTTTGAAGATGTGGAAGAAATTACAGTAATAGATGAACATACGGTTTGTTTTAAGCTTTCTGCCCCGAATGTTGCATTTCTGGATTATATGGCAATGCCAATCCTTCCAAAACATCTGTTATCTGGCGAGGATATGCAGGAATCTGCTTTTTTCCGTAATCCTGTCGGCACAGGACCATATAAACTGGAAAGCTGGGATGTCGGCCAGGCAATTACACTTGTTAGGAATGAGGATTATTTTAAAGGGGAGGCAAAGATTGAACGGATTGTTTTTAAGATTGTCCCAGAAGATAGTGCAAAGGCAGTCCAACTCAAATCCGGGGAATTGGATTTGGCCTTGCTTCCGCCAAAGGATGCACAGTCTTTCGCAGGGAAAGAAGGATATACCTGTTATCAAATGAAAACTTCTGATTACCGTGGCATTCTTTTTAATTTTAACAATAGATATTGGGCAGAGAACAGGGATATTATTCCTGCAGTCTGTTATGCAATAGACCGCAGGGCAATTATTGATGCAGTCCTTTTAGGGCAGGGGATTGCCGCATATGGCCCGTTGCAGAGAAACATATTCAACAATGAGATGGTGGAGAAGTATGGTTATAATCCTGAAAAAGCAAAGGAAATTCTAGAAAAAGCAGGTTGTACAATGGGAAAGGATGGGTTTTATGTGAGGGAAAATGAAACGGTAGGATTTGTTATCAGTGTTGCCGCAGGAGACCAGGCAAGGATTGACATTGCACAAGCGGCTGCGCAGCAGCTTCGTGAAGCCGGGATAAATTGTACCGTTGATATTCCTATAAAGATAGATTGGGAAAAGCAGATGGCTTATCTAATTGGCTGGGGCAGCCCGTTTGATGCAGATGACCATACATACAAAGTGTTTGGTACAGGCAAAGGGGCAAATTATAGTGGATATTCCAATAGATTCGTAGATAGGTATCTGGTAAAAGCACGCCAGTCAGATGACTTAGAAGTCCGTGCCAAGGCATATCGCCAGTTCCAGGCGGAACTTGCAAAAGACCCTGCATTTGCGTTTATATGCTATGTGGATGCTGATTATGTGGGAAACTCTGCAATCCAGGGGATTTCAACAGATACTGTGCTGGGACACCATGGTGTTGGTATTTTTTGGAATGTTACGGAATGGACGTTTTTAAATTAAGGCAGTTTTTTCCAGTATTATTTGGCCGCGGAAGGCGGCGTGAGGGGATGCGATGTCTGAGTTATTAGAAGTAAAAGATCTATCCGTCAGTTTTGATACGCCGTGGGGAGAAGCACAGGCAGTAAGGGATGTTAGTTTTTCCCTGAAATCCGGGGAAGTCTTGGCTATTGTGGGGGAATCAGGCTGTGGTAAAAGTGTTTTATGCAAAACAGTTATGAAGCTTTTACCTCCTTCTGCAAAAATAAAATCGGGCAGGATTTTAGTAAATGGCACAGATATTTCTGGGTATCAGGAACGGGATATGTGTAAGCTGCGCGGAAAATTATTTTCAATGGTATTTCAGGACCCTATGGCATCGCTGAATCCTGCTATACCTGTTGGAAAGCAGGTTGCAGAAGCGGTAAAAATATGCCAGAAAGGGCTTCCTAAGAAAGAATTATTTAAAAGGGCAGAAGAATTAATGAGGTTAACTGGGATTGCATGCCCAGGAGAACATATGAAATGGTATCCACATCAGTTTTCCGGCGGAATGCTGCAGCGTAGTGTTATGGCGATTGCCCTTGCAGGAAATCCAGAGATTGTATTTGCTGATGAGCCAACAACTGCCTTGGATGTAACGATTCAGGCGCAGATTTTGGATTTATTCCAAAAATTACAGAAGAAATTGGGGATGGCTGTAGTTTTTGTGACGCATGACCTTGGCGTTGCGGCAAAGATTGCTGACCGTGTGGCAGTGATGTACGCTGGGAAAATCGTAGAAATTGGAACAGCAGAAGAAATTTTTTATGACGCCAGGCATCCATATACGTGGGGATTGCTCCAATCGCTCCCAATATGTGCAGAAGCAAAAAGGGAGCTGTATACAATTCCAGGGACACCGCCTTCATCACTGTCCCTGCCAAAGGGAGATGCATTTGCCTGCCGTAATAAATATGCCCTTAGGATTGACTATGAAGAAGAGCCGCCGATGTTTTGCATTTCTGATACGCATTATGCGGCAACATGGCTTTTGGAGAAACGTGCGGCAAAGCTGCCTGGCCTGTATAGGAGGACAGAAGGATGAAAGATGAGATTTTGCTGGATGTGCAAAAGCTTTCACATAAGTTTTCCCTGGCGCGGAAAATGGAAGTGAGAGCAGTAGAGGAAGTTTCTTTCCAAATCCACAGAGGTGAGATTTTTGGCCTGGTGGGGGAATCTGGTTCTGGAAAATCAACAATTGCACGCTGTATTATGAATATATACCAGCCCTATAGTGGTAAAATTCTATTTTTTCCAGATAAGTGCCAAGAAAGAAGAGGGTTTTGGGAGAAGAAGGAGGTGCCTAGCCAAGGAAGATACAGTGTTGATTTATGCAATCCAAAGGAATTGAGCAGGAATAAACGGATGCTGCAGGCAAGGCGGCAGATTATATTTCAGGATTCCAGTTCTAGCTTGAATCCACATAGAAAGGTTCGTGAGATTATTGCAGAACCAATGAAAATACAGCATATTGCCCCAACAAGAGGCTTGCTTGGTGAAGAAGTAAAATTTTGGCTGCGCCAGGTTGGCCTGGATAACAGTGTTTTGGAGCAATATCCTTCTGAATTATCCGGTGGGCAGAGGCAGCGCGTGGCGATAGCGCGGGCGCTGGCAATGAAGCCGGAACTTTTGGTCGCGGATGAGCCGATTGCTTCACTGGATGTTTCAGTTCAGGCGCAGATTATGAATTTGTTTTTGCATCTTCAAAAAGAGCATGGTTTTTCTTTTTTGTTTATTGCCCATGACCTTTCTGCCGTTAAATTTTTATGTGACCGTGTCGGGGTGCTCTGGCGTGGAAGGTTAGTGGAAGCAGCGCCAGCTAAGGAGTTGTTTAAAAACCCATGCCATCCATATACAAAGGCGTTGGTTGCGTCCATTCCAGTTCCTCACTTTAGACTTGGGCGGGAGGGGGATTTATGGTAAGATCCTGTTTGCTTTATAGCGTAAAAAAGGCGTTTCTTTTTCTTTTTAGCCTCTTTCTTTTATCTGCTGCTGTTTTTTATATTTCAAGGCTGGCTCCTGGAGACCCGCTGATATCATATTATGGGGAACGCGTGGAAAGGATGGGAATGCAGGAGAGGGAGTGGGCGGAAGAAAAATTGGGGCTAAAAGATCCTGTTTCAGTGCAGTATATCCGATGGCTAGGGAATGCTTTCCGTGGGGATTTTGGGATTTCTTATAAATATAAAATGAATGTAATTGATGTGATAAAAGGACGGATTGGAAATACGCTTCTTTTGGGGGGGTTGGGTTTTGCATGGTCTTTTTACTTGCGTTGTTTCTGGGGATTTTTTGTGCATGGCATGAAAACAGGCTGTCCGACCGCATTGTCTGCAGCATTGGCACAGTTACAAGTTGTATTCCCGAGTTTTGGCTGTCCCTTCTGTTGATTCTAGTTTTTTCCACAAACCTGAAATGGCTTCCAGGCAGCGGCGCTTATGCAGTTGGGAAGGCTGCTGATTGGGGCAGCCGTGCAGAGCACCTTGTTTTGCCTTTAACTGCCCTGGTGGTAAGCCATATATGGTATTATGCATATATGGTAAGAAACAGGATTTTAATGGAGATGGGGGCAGATTATGTTTTACTGGCAAAAGCAAAAGGTTTGAATAAGCGACAGATTATGTTTCACCATTGCCTGCGAAACGCTATCCCGTCTTATCTTAGCATGGTGGCCGCTTCAGTTCCGCATATTTTAGGTGGAACCTATATTGTTGAAACTGTTTTTTCTTATCCTGGAGTTGGGACGCTTTCTTATGAAAGCGCACGGTATAAGGATTATAATCTTTTGATGCTTCTTAGCATTTTATCAGGTGCGTTTGTAATCCTTAGCAATATAGCAGTGCAAAAGGAGGCAAAAAGTGATGGGAGACAGATTTGAAGTCGTTGGGATTAGGAAGATGCCTGATGTAAGGCTGGTGAAAAAGGAAAAATGGTATCAGGGAAAGCCTGTTTTTTCAGCAATACTTCTTGGGATAATCTTTGCTGGATGCTTTGCATGTGAATTGGTAATGACAAAAGATCCGTCTTACCTTGATTTACAGCATTGCAATGCTCCTTTGGGCAAGGAATTTTTATTTGGGACAGACACTTTGGGGAGGGATATTTTTTCTATGATTTGGTATGGCGGCAGGGTTTCGTTGCTGATCGGGGTTGTATCAGCAGTGATTTCTACAGGCATTGCTATTTTTGTTGGGGCTGTGAGCGCATGTGCCCCTGCATGGGCAGATGCATTGCTTATGCGGTTTACAGAGATAATCCTCAGTATCCCTTCTTTGCTTTTGGTTTTATTTTTACAGGCAGTTTTCAGAAATAATACTGTATTTTCGATTTCGGCTGCAATTGGGATGACAGGATGGGCAGCGATGGCGAAAGTAGTTAGGTCAGAGGTGCTGCAGATGCGTAAGTGTGGATATGTGGTTGCTTCAAAATGCATGGGCGGC
Source organism: uncultured Lachnospiraceae bacterium (assembly GCA_910586605.1). Lineage (GTDB taxonomy): Bacteria > Bacillota > Clostridia > Lachnospirales > Lachnospiraceae > Butyribacter. Next base: position 5,507 of record CAJUJR010000018.1, read on the forward strand.
GGCTTTTTCCATATCCTGTGGGAGCATTTTTTTCCGGGATTTATGCCTACTGTTATGTTTATGGCCATTATGGATATCCGTAGTGCAATTTTGGCAGAATCAACACTTAGCTTTATGGGGCTTGGCTTGCCAGTAGAAATGGTTTCCTGGGGAAGCATGCTTTCACTGGCAGAAAAAGCAATTTTGACAAATTATTGGTGGATTCTTTTTTTTCCCGGCATTTTTTTAATCGTAACATTGCTATGTATTACCAGGATTGGGGAATATTACTCCGGCGGTTAAATATCGACGTTTTTACTTGCTTAAATTTCCATCTGCCACGTTGTCATCAATCGTTGTAGCACTCGCTACAACTCATTCTTCCGCCTTGCAGATGAAAATTTATTCTGCGTAAAATTCATCGACATTTAACCGCCAGAGTAATATATGCGCAGAAAAATTTGACTTCATGAAAAACTGCTTTTTGCCTTTTTTTATTTTGTATGTTAAAATGAAACCATTGACAATAACAACAAAACAACTGCAAAGGAGGAAAGTATGGCAAGCAAAAAAATCAGAAGCCAAGTCCGAGGCGCCCTATATTCCCTGACACTGTCAGCAGTCCTGTTGGCGCTTCTTATCTACATAGGAATCCAGTTTTATTATAATGGAAGCGGGAAACGCTCAGAATCTGGATTTGGGCTAAAAAAAGTCGCTGTGAATTTTCTGTACTGGTTGGAGGATAACGGCCATCAGGAGATTATGGTGATTATCGTCTTTATTGCCCTTGGTATTTGCGCACTTATCTGCCTATACCGGATTATCAATTACCTCCGGCATTTACTGCCAAGGTATACCGTGATGGGACGTTCTATCCGGGCGCAGGCATCCCACAATGAAACCTTTTCCGAAATGGTCAGTTCCATAAACGCCGACCTCGCTATGGAGGCTGCTTCTTTTGAAGATGAGCTATGGGCAGGCCCTCACTGGCTTCTGTGCGAACAGGTGCTGTATATCCCCAATATTGAACGCCTATATGCAGGTAAGCAAAAAAGCTGCGACCATGTCTTGATGGCAGTAGATAAAAATGAAAACATCCTGATTGCTAGTTTCCTGTCAAAAGAACCCTTGGAAGAAGCAGTCCAATACCTACAAAAAAGAATACCGGATGTATTTGTCGGAAACCTGGAAGAAATTGAACAGTAATATTACTGTGAATAGTTATAAGATTATCTCATTTCTGTGATATTTATGAGAACAGTTTGAGATAATTTTTTTTTATACTATTTTAAAGTCTATTCATGTCAGGAGGGGGAAAATGTCAGTTATTTTAAAAGCTGCCTCGTTAAAAAAATATTATGGGAAAGAGCCTAATATAACAAAAGCGCTTGATGATGTCAGCATAGAAATTGCACAGGGGGAATTTGTTTCTATTATAGGGACAAGCGGCTCTGGGAAGTCGACGCTTCTTAATATGTTAGGAGGACTTGATAACCCGACGTCAGGAAGCGTAGTAATCCGTGGAAAAGAGATTGGAAAAATGAATGATGAACAGCTTTCGGTATTCAGGCGGCGGAATATCGGGTTTATTTTTCAGGATTATAATTTAGTGCCTATTTTAAACGTATACCAAAATATTGTCTTGCCAATCGAGTTAGATGGAAATAAGATAGATAAAGGCTATATAGATGAAATTGTTCATTTGCTCCATTTAGAGGAAAAATTGTCAAATTTACCAAATAGCCTGTCTGGCGGGCAGCAGCAAAGAGTGGCAATCGCAAGAGCCCTGGCGGGTAAGCCGGCTATTATTTTGGCAGATGAGCCAACAGGGAATTTGGATACTAAAACGAGCCAAGATGTACTTGAGCTGTTAAAGGTATCTTGCCAGCAATTTCACCAGACACTTGTGATGATTACGCATAATCCAGAAATAGCAATTATGGCCGACCGCATGGTACGGATTGAAGATGGGCACATCGTATAAGGTTGGGAGGGGAAACTATGTTACGGAATAACAATAAGCGTTTTATAAGGCTTCTTTCCAAAGAATATATGAAAGCAAATAAGTTAAGGAATGTAATTGCAATTGCTGCTATTATATTAACTACTGCAATGTTTGCTTCCGTAGTGACAGTTTATCAGGGGGCGGCGGTTTCCATCCATGAGCAAATGTTATATCAAAGTGGAAGCCGCTTTATGGTATCTATACAGAATATACAAAAAGAGAAAAGTAAGTGCATAAAAAATAATCCACTGTTTTCAGAGGTTTATGAAAAGATTTACCTTGGGGAGGTAAACAGTGGGGATACAATATTGCCAGTCCTTTTCTATTATGCAGAACAAGGGTATCTTGATGGGAGTTATATAGATTATATTGCAGGCGGTTATCCGTTTGGGGGAAATGAGGTTCTTGTCCCTGAAACATATTTAAAGCAAAATAACATATCTGCATCTGTTGGGGATACTATCCTGCTTAATTACTCTGTAAATGGTGAAATGCGGAAGAAGGATATGCAAGTTTCAGGCATATATAAAGGGCATCCCAATGAAGCGGCATTGGGCATATATATTTCAAAGGATTTTTATAATAGGGAAATGGATGGGATACGGCCTGCCAAAGATAATGAGGTAAAAGCTGGCAGTGTTAGTTTATATGGGGATTTTCAGGATACAGGGGATTTGGAGGGGAAACAAAAACAGGCCCTAAGCTGCGCAGGATTTGACGCAGGGGCTTCTTATGGGGAAGCAGGGTATATTAATTCCACAATAAATATTGCATATCAGATGGATACAAAGCCTGCAAAACAAGAAACCAGGATGTTTGCTGTGATTGTTATCCTAATTTTATTTGCAGGATTTTTAATTATTTTCAATGTGTTTAAGATTTCTGTTATGAAAGATGTCCAGATCTATGGGCAGCTAAAAACAATAGGGGCTTGCCCGGGGCAATTAAGGAAATTAGTAGAGTACCAGGCATTAAGGATGGCATGGATTGGTATTCCAACGGGCACTTTTTTGGGATGGGGCTTAGGCAATATATTTTTGCCCTTTATTATGTCTGTTACGACTTTCCGGGATAGCTTCTTGATTTTGCCAGATTTCAGGATTATATTGGCAACAGCTATATTTTCTTTTGCTACTGTCTGGGTTAGCTGTAAAATTCCTGCATGTATTGTTTCCAGGCTATCGCCGATGCAATCGTTAAAATATCAGGGCAGGGAGAGGAGCTGCAGCAAAACGTCCAAACGGGGGAAAGAATCAAAAGCAAGGATTTTGCGCATGGCGGTTACGAACCTTGCAGAGAATAAAGGAAGGACAGTCCTTGTAATAATTTCCATTGGATTAAGCATAGTTTTGTTTAACAGTGTATTGAATTTTACGGCTACGTTTAATAAAGAAACTTATCTGCAAGGGCAGTCAAGCGCCGAATTTAATGTTTTTAACCCTACATTTGTTGCCGGGACAAGGCTTTTCTTTGATGATACTGATACGCTGCCAGATGGGTTTTCAAAAGATATAAGCTGTATTGATGGAGTGAAAAATGGGGGATTTGTATATTTTCATGGAAGGCCTGCGGATGTTCCAGAAAGCAAAGAGCTTAGGAAGGACTATTGTGGTGTTGTAACTGCAAAAATCCTGGAATTAAATGGCCAGCCTTATATGAATGACATAGTACAGGAAGCCGGGCAGGCGTTATATGGATTTGATGAAAATGTGTTAGGGCGCGTAACAGTAATTGAAGGGGCTGTTGATTATGAAAAATTAAGAACTGGTAAATTTGTGGTAGAAGCAATTATTTCTGATGATAACGGGGCTGATTTTAGCGAATCTATGCTCTCTGCCCATGTGGGGGATAAAATTTCTGCTGAAATCGAAGGGAAACCGCTTGATTATGAAGTATTGGCGTGTGTTGCAGTCAACAGCAAGCTTATAGCGCCTGCACAGCCTGGCGAGGCATCCTTTATGGTTCTTGCGTCAGAGGAATTTCTTAGGTTATTTCCAAATAAGCAGCCTGTACGGTTTATATGTGATTCGCAGGCAGGCATGTATAACCAGGTGCAGTCTTATTTAGATAGGCAGATTTTACAAGGCTTAAAAGCCAGCTATGAATCCAGCCGTTCCATTGGCACGGAATTTGAGGTCTTTACAAATGTGTACAGAATGGTTGGGAATATCTTTGCAGTAATATTTGGCGTCTTGGGGCTGCTAAATTTATTGAATACTATCATAGCAGGCGTTATTGCAAGGCAAAGAGAATTTGCTGTGATGCAGGGCATTGGCATGACGAAAAAACAGCTGAGGAAGCTGGTCGTTTATGAGGGGACAGGTTTTACCATTTTGTCTGCTATAACAGGCATATTTGTAAGCATGGTAATATCTTTGACTGTAATAAAAGATTTAACGGATGGCTTCTGGTTTTGTACCTATCGGTTTACCGTTTTGCCTGCAGTATGCATTTCTGCACCGTATATTATATTTGCCGCCATGATATCGGTGTTTGTCAACCGGATTTGGAACCATGGCACAATTGTAGAAAAATTAAGGAGGACGAGGTAAGGTATCTTCTTTATCCTGCTACAAAGTGATTGGAAAGAGTAAAGATTTTCTGCATATAATATTCTGAATAATTAGTTTTTGAGCAGTTAAGAAGGAGTATGATATGGCGACAGTTATGATTGATGCGGGACACGGCGGATATGACAATGGGGCGTCCTTTGAAGGGAGGACAGAGAAAAACGATACATTAAACCTTGCATTGGCAGTGGGGAATATTTTAGAAAATAATGGGGTGGATGTGTTATATACCCGCACTACAGATGTTTACCAAAGCCCGAGTGAGAAGGCCGATATAGCAAACAGGAGCGATGCGGCATATTTTATATCAATCCACCGCAATTCAAGCACAGAACCAGAGACATATTCCGGCATACAGACATTGGTATATGCGGATGCCGGGATTCCGGCGCTTTTGGCAGATAATATAAACCAGGAGTTAGAGAAGGTTGGTTTTACAAACCTGGGCACGGAAGTCCGGCCAAACCTTGCAGTGCTCCGCAGGACAAATATGCCGGCAGCGCTTCTGGAGGTTGGGTTTATCAATACAGAGCAGGATAACCGGATATTTGATTTAAAATTCCCAGAGGTGGCGCAGGCAATTGCGGATGGGATTTTAGAGACAATCCAGGGGGCGAATCTGGAGAGCAGCGAAGTAGACAGATATAGTATTGAGCTTGGCACATTTATGCATCATAACAATGCAGACGGACTTGCTAAGAATGTGCAGGAGGACGGCTACAATTGCTATATCGAGCCAGTCAGCAAGTGTTTCCGTGTTTGCGCTGGCACATTTTCTGACCTTGGGGAGGCAAAAGAGGTACAGAAGGAGTTGTTCGACAAAGGGTATGAAGCAAGGATTATTGAACGTTAAAGTTATGGGAGAAGCAGCTTAATCATTGCCAGGAGGAAAAATTTTTTCCTGGCGTTTTTCAGGATAAGGAGGATAAATCAAGAAAAAGCGGCAGATTACCAGATATAATGAGGGTAATAGAGGAAACAAGGCATAATTATTAGAAAAAAGATTGCATATTTTGGTTATTTTTGACAAAATAGCAAAAAAAGTGCAAAAAGACCTTGAAAATGCTTGCATTTTTAAAAGAGTAGTGTTAGTATTATTACGAAATTAGTTATTTAAAGTAAGAGTGGGCTGCCAAGTCCACTCTTTACTTTTGGGTTACTTATAGTTCTGAAAAGGAAAAGAGGTATTGGGTTTGTCAAAGAGAGAAGAATATGAGGCACGTTCAGAAGAGTTGCTGGCGCCGCTTATGCAGGAGAACCACTTTGAACTGGTGGATGTGGAATATGTAAAGGAGGCGGGCAACTGGTATCTGCGCGCTTATGTGGATAAAGAGGGAGGTATTACATTAGATGACTGTGAATTAGTCAATAGGGCGTGGAGCGATATTATGGACCGGGAAGATTTTATCCCGGATGCATATATCCTGGAAGTAAGTTCGCCAGGGCTTGGGAGGCAGTTAAAAAAGGAAAAGGATTTTGAGCGGAGCATCGGGGAGGATGTTGACGTCCATTTTTACCAGGGGCGTAAAATCCCAGCAGGGAAAAATGGAAAAGAGGTTTCTGTAAAGGAAATTACAGGTACGTTAAAAGCTTATACAAAAGATACGGTTACATTGGATACAGAGTTTACGAAGGATTATGAAATACCTCGTTCTGACATTTCTTCAGTAAAACTGACAATAGATTTTTGAAAGGTATAGGAGGAGAAAGAAAGATGGCTGCTAGGAAGAAGGCAACGGTAAATGACCGCACAGAACTGATTGAAGCGTTGGATGCGATTGAAAAGGAAAAACAGATTAGTAAAGACATAATTTTAGAGGCGGTTGAAAATTCGCTTCTTGCTGCATGCAAAAACCAGTATGGGAAATCGGAGAATGTCCGGGTGAATATTGACCGTGAGACAGGGGCAGTTGGAGTGTATGCGGAACTGGAAGTCGTTGAGGACGATATGGTTGAGGATGATGTAACCCAGATTGGGGTGACAGAAGCAAACTTGAAATTTAAAGAGGTTTCTGTGGGCGAAACTGTCAGGATAGAGGTAACGCCGAAAAATTTTGGGCGTATTGCGGCGCAGAAGGCAAAACAGGTAGTAGTCCAGAAGATCAGGGAAGAAGAGCGTAAAGTGCTCTATATACAATTCTTAGAAAAGGAACGGGAAGTGATAACTGGCGTGGTGCAGCGTTACAGTGGCCGTAATGTATGTATCCATTTGGGGAAGGTAGATGCAATCCTGATGGAGAGTGAACAGGTGCCAGGAGAGCATTTTAAGCCGACAGAACATATTAAACTATACGTTGTAGAAGTGAAGGATACGCCGAAAGGGCCGCGCATTACAGTATCGCGCTCCCATCCTGAATTTGTCAAGAGGCTTTTTGAAGAGGAAGTGACAGAAATACAGGATGGAACAGTTGAAATAAAGAGCATTGCCAGGGAAGCAGGTTCCCGTACGAAAATTGCCGTCGTAACACAGGATCCGAATGTGGATGCTGTCGGGGCATGCGTCGGCATGAATGGAAGCCGCGTCAATGCGATTGTGGAAGAACTGCGTGGGGAGAAAATTGATATTATAAACTGGAGCGATTTGCCTGATGTTTTAATTGAACATGCGTTAAGCCCTGCAAAGGTAACGTCAGTAGAAGCAAATGAGGAAGAAAAGACGGCAAGGGTAATTGTTCCGGAAAACCAACTGTCTTTAGCAATCGGCAAAGAAGGGCAGAATGCACGTCTTGCGGCAAAGCTGACAGGATTTAAGATAGATATTAAATGTGAGTAGTTTCCATGTCTTTGGTTAGGAAATTACCCGCAACAGAAGAGGAAGGATTGTTGTGAAACGGAGGTGGTGTTATGGGAGGAAAAAAAGTGGTGCATGTTAAAAAGGTTCCGCTGCGCCAGTGTACAGGATGTAATGAGCGCAGGGAAAAAAAGGAGCTAATCCGCATCATCCGTACTCCAGAGGAGGAAATTGTTGTAGATTTTACAGGCAAGAAAAATGGCAGAGGTGCATATATATGTAATTCGGTGGAATGCCTGCGGCTTGCCAGGAAAAAGAAATCTCTGGAGCGTTCCCTAAATACTGCTATACCGGAACAGGTTTATCAGGAGCTGGAAAAGGAGATGTATACGGATGAAAAGAGATAGTACCCTGAGCACAATCGGCCTTGCTATGAGGGCTGGGAAGGTTGTCAGCGGGGAGTTTATGACAGAAGGCGCAGTAAAGTCACAGAAAGCATGCTTGGTGATAATTGCGCGGGATGTCTCGGATAATACAAGAAAGAAGTTCCGAAATATGTGTGAATTTTATAAAGTACCACTTTGTGAATACTCAACAAAAGATGAATTAGGGCATTCACTTGGTAAGGAATTTCGGGCATCTTTAGCAGTGACTGATAAAGGCTTTGCACAGACAATTTTGAAGAAAATGGACTAGGAGGTCATAGGAACATATGGCAAAAATGAAAATATATGATATTGCAAGAAGTTTGCAGGAAAAATTTCCGGATTTAAAGAGTAAGGATTTGGTGGAACTGCTCCAGGAAAATGGCTTTGAGGTAAAGAGCGCCCAAAGCAGCATAGAGGATGAAGCGATTGGTTTTTTGCTGAATTATTATAAAAAGAAGGCTCCAAAACCAGCAGCCAAACCAGAGAAAAAGGCGAAAAAGGAACAGCCGGCAGCGAAAAAAGAGGCTGCCCCGAAGAAAGAACAGCCAAAGAAGAAAGAGGCGGCAGAGAGCAAAAAGGCAGATGCCGTGAAAAAAGAAGTGCCTGCGCAGAAGGAAGCTCCTGCCAAGGCAGAAAACATCCCGGCAGATGTTGTTGCCGCTTCTGCCCCTTCTATAGAAAACGATGAAAAGAAGCCTTCCCAAGCAGAGGCTGCAAAGGGGGAAACAAAGCTTTCTCCTGGCGAAGCCCAGAAGGAACAGCCAAAGAAGAAAGAGGATGCCAGGGAAGAGAAGGCAGAAAAACCTTCTAAGGATGAGAATAAACCATCTGGAAAGGCAGAAAAGCCTGTGAAAACAGAAGGTAATAGGACAGAGAAACCTGTACCGCCTGTTTCAAAGGAAGAAAAGAAGCCAAAAGCAGAAAATGCACCGCAAAAGGAAAGAAATGCTGCAAATGGCCGTACGCAAAACCAGCATGGCGAGCAGGAAAACCGTCAGAACAGCTATAACCGTGGCGGTAATGGAAACAATAAAAATACTGGGCGTGACGGCGGGAATAACCGTGGGAACCGCAATGACAGGCGGGATGGAAATAAGGATAACCGCCAAGGCAGGGGATATAATAACAGGGATAACCGTGACAATAGCAACCGGGATAATTCCGGCAGCCGCCAGGGCAGCTATGCAAACCGCAATGGAAAGCCAGGCGGTTTTGATTCCAGAAGAAATACACAGGCCCCGATGGAGACAATGAAGCCAGAAGTAAAGCAGTCAAGGCAGCAACGTGCCAATAAGGATTCCAGAAGCGCAAAACAGCGCCATGGAAAAGACAGAGGCAGGGAAGAGTTTGAAGAGGATGCATTTAACCAGAATAACAACAAGGCAAGGAAGAAAAAAGATCCAAACAGGAAAGGCGCTTTTATCCGTCCAGAGCCAGTTGCAAAGCCGCAGGAGCCAGAGGATGGCATCAGGAATATTATTTTGCCAGAGAAGATGACGATCAAAGAGTTAGCGGATATTATGAAGGTACCTGCTGCAACGGTAATTAAAAAACTGTTCTTGCAGGGGAATGTCGTTTCTTTGAACCATGAGATTACGTATGAAGAAGCAGAAGAGATTGCATTAGAGTATAACTGCATAGCAGAAATGGAAGAAAAAGTAGACAAAATTGCTGAACTGCTCAAAGAGGATGAAGAAGACGAGAAACTGATGAAGAAACGCCCTCCAGTAGTTTGCGTTATGGGGCATGTAGACCATGGTAAGACGTCGCTGTTAGATGCAATCCGAGAGGCGCATGTGACAGATAAAGAAGCAGGCGGCATAACACAGCATATTGGCGCGTATGTGACAGAGATTAATGGGGAAAAGATTACGTTTTTAGATACCCCAGGCCATGAGGCTTTTACCTCTATGCGTATGAGGGGCGCACAGTCGACTGATATTGCAATCCTTGTGGTTGCAGCAGACGATGGCGTTATGCCGCAGACGGTTGAGGCAATTAACCATGCAAAGGCAGCTAATGTAGAGATTATTGTAGCTGTTAATAAAATTGATAAACCAAGCGCAAATATTGAGCGTGTGAAACAGGAACTTGTGGAACATGGCCTTGTTGCAGAAGACTGGGGCGGCGATACGGTATTTGTGCCAGTATCTGCCCATACAAAGGAAGGTATTGACCAGCTTTTGGAAATGATTATCCTGACAGCAGAGGTTGCAGAATTAAAAGCCAATCCAAACCGTAAGGCAAGAGGCGTCGTAATTGAGGCACAGCTTGATAAAGGGCGCGGCCCTGTCGCCACTGTCCTTGTACAAAAAGGTACGCTCCATGTTGGTGATAATATTGCAGCAGGTGCGGCATATGGTAAAATCCGTGCAATGATGAATGCAAAAGGGCATCGTGTAAAGGAAGCGCTTCCTTCTACGCCTGTAGAAATCCTAGGCCTGCATGACGTGCCAGATGCCGGGGAAATATTTATGGCGACAGAAAACGACAAGGAAGCAAGGAATATTGCAGAAACGTATATCAGCCAGGGCAGGGAGAAGCTTTTGGATGAAACAAAGTCAAAGCTTACGTTGGATGGCCTGTTCTCCCAGATCCAGGCAGGCAATATTAAAGATTTGAACCTGATTGTCAAAGCGGATGTACAGGGGTCTGTCGAAGCAGTAAAACAGAGCTTGTTAAAACTGAGCAATGATGAGGTTGCTGTCCGCATTATTCATGGCGGCGTTGGTGCAATTACTGAATCCGACGTTTCCTTGGCAAGCGCATCAAATGCCATTATTATTGGATTTAATGTCCGCCCAGACAATATGGCAAAAGAGGTTGCAGACAGGGAGAAGGTGGATGTGCGCCTGTACCGTATTATTTACAATGCAATTGAGGATATTGAAGCGGCGATGAAGGGGATGTTAGATCCTGAATATGAGGAAAAGGTTATTGGCCATGCAGAAATCCGCCAGACGTTTAAGGCTTCTGGCATTGGTACAATTGCAGGTTCCTATGTGCTGGATGGTAAGATTATCCGTGGCTGCAAGGTACGCATTACAAGAGAAGGCGAGCAGATTTTTGAAGGCGAGCTGGCATCCTTAAAGAGATTTAAAGATGATGTGAAGGAAGTTGCTACAGGATATGAATGCGGTCTTGTAATGGAAGGATTTAACGAGGTTGAGGTAGAAGATTTAATTGAAGCATATATTATGGTAGAAGTTCCAAGATAAATTTAAAGGGACTATAATTTGAAGAAGGAAGAAGCATGAGAAAAAACAGTATAAAATATTCAAGAATGAATGGTGAAGTGCAGCGTGAAATCAGCAGGATTATTGCGCAGGAAATTAAAGACCCAAGAATTCACCCGATGACGTCTGTCCTTTCGGTGGAAGTGACGCCTGATTTAAAGTATGCGAAGGTTTTTGTCAGTGTACTGGGGAGTGAAGAGGAAAAGGAGAATACGAAAGCAGGCTTAAAAAGCGCTGCGTCCCATGTGCGTTCTCAGTTGGCAAAGTCACTTAATTTGCGCAATACGCCAGAGCTAACTTTTATTATGGATGATTCGATTGAATATGGCATCCAGATGTCAAAGCGTATTGATGAACTGAACCTTTCCCATGACAGGGAAGAAGAGGAATAGCAAAAGGGGCACCAATTGAATCGGTGCCCCTTACATTTCTTTAGAATATGAAAGGGGATTTTGATGGAGGATTTAAAATTAATTGTTAAGGATGCAGGAAATATTCTGATTGCAGGGCACAGGCGGCCAGATGGGGACTGTACTGGCGCATGTATTGCGGCATACCATTACCTGAAAGAAAACTGCCCAGAAAAGGAACTGACAGTATATTTGGAAGTTATGCCAGAAAAATTTTCTTTTCTGGATGAAGAGGATGATATTGTATCACATCAGGTCCCAGAGGGGGATTTTGATCTTGTGATTGCCGTGGACTCCAGTACGGCAGACTGCCTTGGCAATGCAGAAGCGGCGTTTTGCAAAGCAAAAAAGACAGTTTGCATAGACCACCATATCAGTAATGCTTCCTATGCGGGGCAGAATTTTATTGATGTGTCGGCAAGTTCAACTTGCGAGGTGCTTTATGGGATGATGGAGGAAGAGGCGGTAAGTAAGAAAATTGCGGAAGCCCTTTATATTGGGATTATTTTTGATACAGGTGTATTCCGTCATTCCAATACTTCTAAAAAGACAATGGAGATTGCTGGGAAGTTAATAGAAAAGGGGATTCCCTTCCAGGATTTCATTGACAGGTGCATGTATGAAAAAACCTATACACAGATTCAGCTTTTGGGGCGTACCCTTCTTGCAAGTATGCGCGTAATGGATGGGAAATGCATTGTTGCCGTGATTACTAGGCGGATGATGGAGTTCTATGGGGCAAAAACAGAGGACATAGAAGGGATTATTGAACATCTCAGGATTACAAAGGGCGTTGAGGTGGCAATTCTTTTACATGAAACAGGGGAACAGGAATATAAGGTCAGCATGCGTTCTAATCATTACATAGACGTATGTAAAATCGCTACATTTTTTAATGGAGGCGGGCATATTAAGGCCGCAGGCTGCAATATGCGAGGTTCTGTGCATGATGTGATTAATAATCTGACAGAGCACATAGAGGCCCAGATGAAAGGATAAAATTCAATGGATGGAATTATCAATGTATATAAGGAGGCGGGTTTTACTTCACATGATGTTGTGGCAAAGCTCAGAGGGGTTCTGGGTCAGAAAAAAATAGGGCATACTGGTACGTTGGATCCTATGGCTACGGGCGTGCTTCCGGTATGCTGTGGAAAGGCAACTAAGGTTTGTGAACTTCTGGCAGACAGGGATAAGACATACCAGGCGGTCTGCCAGCTGGGGATCGTGACAGATACACAGGACATTACAGGGGCTGTGCTGGAAGAAAATTCTGTAAAAAATATAACAGAGGAAGATGTGGCACAGGCAGTCGCCTCTTTTTTGGGGGAGAGTACGCAGCTTCCGCCAATGTATTCTGCCATAAAGGTAAATGGCAAGAAATTGTATGAACTTGCACGGGAGGGGAAAACAGTAGAACGGAATCCCCGGCCAATTAAGATTTCCCAAATTGATATTTTGCAGATGAACCTTGAGGAACATATTTTTTCAATGGAAGTAACCTGTTCAAAAGGGACGTATATCCGTACATTGTGCCATGATATTGGACAAAAGCTGGGAGTTGGGGCGGCATTGCAGAATTTGGTGCGTACAAGGGTTGGCAATTTTATGATTGGCGACGCACTGACAATAGATGAGATAGAGCATATATACTGTGAAGACAGGGAGGCTTTTTTTAGGCAGGTTTCTCCAGTAGATTCCTTGTTTGAGGGATATGCGAAAGTAAAGGTAAAGGAGGCCTGTGTACAAAAGCTTTCTAATGGGAATATTTTAAAAAGTTCCTGCCTAATACCATATACAGGGCTTCCGGCAGATGGCGCGGACTGCCTTGTATACGATGCCGAAGGGGGCTTCCGGGCTATATACCGCCGTGCTGGCAGTGATTTTACAGTTATAAAGATGTTTTAAGATTTGTGAATTTTTGACAGTTATAAAGTGAAAAAAGAAAAGCAGGGATGAGGTTAGTGATGGAAATTATAACCGGACTTGATTTTAGCTTGAAAAACAGCAGCGTATCTCTCGGAAAATTTGACGGAATCCATTTAGGGCACCGTTTCCTGCTTCAGGAGGTAGCGCTTCGGAAGGATTTGGTTTCTACGGCGTTTACCTTTGAAAACAGGAAAGGAAGCCCTAGAATCTATACCCAGGAAGAAAAGGATTTTATCCTACAGGGGCTGGGAATCAGCAGGGAGATTATTTTCCCATTTAACGATAAGGTAAAAAAGATGCTTCCAGAAGAATTTATTAAGCAGATTCTTGTGGGGCAGATGGATGTGAAGCATATCTGCGTTGGGACAGATTTCCGTTTTGGGAAAAACAGGGAAGGCGATATCCATATGCTGGAAAGATTCCAGGAAAGATATGGATACACCCTGACAGCCGTCCCAAAGCTTACAGATGAAAATGGAATTATTAGCAGTACCAGAATCAGGGGGCTGATGGATTCTGGAAAGATATCAGAAGCCAATAAGCTTTTGGGTTCCCCATATTTTATGATAGGACGGGTTGGGCATGGCAATGAACTGGGGCGTAAAATGAATATGCCAACAGCCAACCTTTTGCCAAAAAAGGACAAGAAACTGCTTCCAAATGGCGTATATGCAACAACTGTGGATATCAGGGGAAAACAATACAATGGCGTGACAAATATTGGGAAGAAACCGACCATTGGCGACTATGCTGTCGGTGTAGAGACTTATATTATAGATTTTTGCGGGGATATTTATGGCGAGGAGATACAAGTCTTTTTCCATGAATTTATCCGCCCAGAAAGAAAATTTAATAGCATTGAAGAACTGCAGTGCCAGCTAGGGCAGGATAAAAGGGAAGCCTGCATCTATCACGAAAAGCGGCAAAAGGCAGCCTGTATTGACATCTGAAAAGGCATAACCTATAATTATTTTGGAAAACCGAGGGGAGGTATCGTTCCCTAAATCGGAGAAAAGGAGAGAACACAATGGAAAAGTACGGTGTAAATGAGCTCCGTAAAATGTATCTGGAGTTTTTTGAAGGAAAAGAACATTTAGCAATGAAGAGTTTTTCCCTGGTTCCGCATAATGATAACAGCCTGTTATTGATTAATGCAGGGATGGCGCCATTAAAACCATATTTTACAGGGCAGGAGATTCCACCGCGGAAACGGGTGACGACCTGCCAAAAGTGTGTGCGCACAGGCGATATAGAAAATGTTGGCAAGACAGCGCGGCATCTTACATTTTTTGAGATGCTGGGAAATTTTTCTTTTGGGGATTATTTTAAGCATGAGGCGCTTGCCTGGTCCTGGGAGTTTTTAACAAAGACGCTTGGGATGGAAGAAGAACGCCTGTATCCTTCTATTTATGGGGAGGATGAAGAGGCATTCCGTATCTGGACAGAAGAAATCGGCGTTCCGGCTGAAAAGATTACAAGGTTTTACCGGGATGAAGATGGGAAATGTGACAATTTTTGGGAGCATGGGGCAGGCCCTTGCGGCCCTTGTTCAGAGATTTACTATGACAGGGGAGAAAAGTATGGCTGTGGGAAGCCGGATTGTAAGGTGGGGTGTGAGTGCGACCGTTTTATGGAAATCTGGAACAATGTATTTACCCAGTTTGATGGGGATGGCAAAGGCCATTATGAGGAGTTAGAAAATAAAAATATAGATACTGGGATGGGACTGGAACGCCTTGCGGTTGTTGTACAGGATGTGGATTCTGTATATGATATTGATACAATGAAAGCAATCCGTGATAAAATCTGTTCTCTTGCCGATACAAAATACCAGGAGGATGAAGAGAAAGATATTTCCATCCGTCTGATTACCGACCATATTCGTTCGTCTACATTTATGATTTCTGATGGTATTATGCCTAGCAATGAAGGTAGGGGATATGTACTCCGCCGTTTAATCCGCCGAGCTGTGCGCCATGGAAGGAAGCTTGGGGTTGACAAGCTGTTTATGGCTGAACTTGCAGGCACTGTAATTGACGAATCAAAGGATGGCTATCCAGAGCTTGCGGAAAAGAAAGAGTTTATTGTCCAGGTCCTGATGCAGGAAGAAGAGAAGTTTGATAAAACCATTGACCAGGGGCTTTCTATCCTTGCACAGATGCAGAGCCGTCTTGAAGAGGAAGGGAAGAAGGAGCTTTCTGGGAAAGATGCATTTAAGCTGTATGACACATATGGTTTCCCGCTTGATTTAACAATTGAAATCCTAGAAGAAAAGGGATTTTGTGTGGATGGCGCCGGCTTTGGGGCAGCGATGGAAGAACAGAAGGAAAAGGCAAGGAAGGCCCGTAAAACAACAAATTATATGGGAGCAGAGGAAACAGTGTACCAGCAGATTGACGCTGCAATTACCAGTAAGTTTGTTGGCTATGATTCTTTAGAGCATGATTCTGTAATTAGCGCCCTTACAACGGAAGAGGAAGTGGTTTCTGCACTAACAGATGGGCAGATGGGGACGGTTATTGTAGAGGAAACCCCATTTTATGCAACAATGGGCGGACAGCAGGCCGATATCGGGGTGATTGTTTCTGGAGAAAATGAGTTTGAGGTAAAAGATACAGTTAAGCTGCAGGGCGGCAAGATAGGCCATGTTGGGATGGTTGTAAAAGGGATGTTTAAGGCAGGAGATACGGTTACATTAAAGGTAGGGCAGAAAAACCGAATGGCAACGGGGAAGAACCATAGTGCAACCCATCTTGTACAAAAAGCGCTCCGTATGGTGCTTGGTTCCCATGTAGAACAGGCCGGCTCTTATGTGGATGCAGATAGGCTTCGTTTTGACTTTTCCCATTTTTCAGCGATGACGCCAGAGGAAATTAAAAAAGCAGAAGCAATTGTGAATGAGGAAATTGCCCTCCGTCTGCCAGTTGTGACAGAGGAAATGACATTGGAAGAGGCAAAAAAGACAGGCGCTATGGCGTTGTTTGGCGAAAAATATGGGGATACAGTACGTGTTGTACAGATGGGGGATTTCAGCGTTGAGCTTTGCGGTGGTACCCATGTTGGCAATACAGGCGATATTACAAGTTTTAAGATTATTTCAGAAAGTGGCGTTGCAGCAGGCGTCCGCCGTATTGAGGCTTTGACAGGGGATGGGCTGATGAAATATTATGCTTCTGTTGAAGAAGAACTTCTCAACGCAGCAAAAGCAGCAAAAGCAGAGCCGGACAACCTTACAAAGAAGATTCAGGCAATGCAGGACGAAATGAAGGCGCTCCACAGTGAAAATGAAAAGTTAAAGGCGAAGCTTGCCAATGATGCAGTTGGGGATGTAGAAAGCCAGATACAAGAAATAAACGGGATGAAATTCCTTGCAATGAATGTGCCGGATGTAGACATGAACGGATTGCGTAACCTAGGCGACCAGATGAAGGAAAAGGTTGGGGAAGGCATGGTTGTGCTTGCATCCGCAAATAATGGGAAGGTGACGCTTCTTTCGATGGCGACAGATGGGGCAATGAAGAAAGGCGCGCATGCAGGGAACTTGATTAAAGAAATTGCTTCCTTCGTTGGCGGTGGCGGCGGCGGACGCCCGAATATGGCGCAGGCAGGCGGTAAAAATCCGTCTGGGATTGAGGCGGCATTGGTGAAGGCAAAGGAAGTAGCAGAAAAACAGTTTGGTTAATAGAGAGAAACTGTAATGATGCAAATAATGCAACTGTAACTATTTATTTAGTTGCAGTTGTATTATTTGGGAGGGGGAAATCATGACATTGGGGATATATATAAGGAGAACTTATGGGAAAGTATTTTAGTGATGTAGTAGAAAAGGCATTGAAAGATATTTACTATGATGTAACAACAGGGAGGGGAAAGGAAAGTTTTCAGCTTTTGGAGAAGGCTTCTGCAAAAGGAGATGGAGATGCGACTTGCATTCTGGCAAGATGCTTGTATGGTTACCAATATGTGTGGAGAGGCCATGATTTTCCAGAGGATTGTGACAGGGCTGAGGCATTAATGCATAAATCAGTAGAACAGGGGAGTGCAATTGGGGTGCTCCTGGCTTTGCGGAGTGGGCAGTTAACGCCGGAATTAAAGGCGAAGATGCCTTTTTCCAGTTTGGAGGAAGTATTTCAGATTGTGCTTAGGAAGGCAGAAAGCGGGGAGCCATTTTGCCAGTATACAGTAGGCAATGTTTATTTTTGGTGGGATTTTTTAGAGATACAGGGGAAAAAATTTTCAGATGAAAAGGCGTTCAAGGAAAATTTAAAGGAAAATGTACCTAAATGTGAAGACTGGCTTTGGAAGGCATTCCGAGGCGGTTTATATTATGCGGGAAATAATCTGAACCAATATTATGAAAAAGGGGATGGGGATATTATCCCGCCACATCCGGAGAAGGCAGAGGGAATCTGGCGTATTGGCGCAGAACTTGGCTATCCAATCCATCAGTATATTTATGGAAAGGAATTGGATAAGGCTGGCAAGAAAGAAGAAGCTCTCAGGTGGCACAAACGGGCGGCAGAAGGCGGGGAAGCCGGAAGCTGGTATTATATTGGGCTGGCATATGAGGAAGGGAAAATTGTTCCAAAGGACTGCCATTATGCAGCACAATGTTATGAAAAAGGGCTGAAGCCTTCAGGAGGGCCAGGGTGTTTTAATCGTTTGGGGGCATTCTATTTTGATGGAAATGGCGTGCCGCAGAATTATGAAAAGGCGGTTTCTCTTTTGGAAACGGCCTATGGGATGGAAAATAACTGGGGATGTACCTATCTTGGAAAAGCTTATTTTTATGGCTTGGGAACATTTCAGGATTATAGGAAGGCAAGAGAATTTTTGGAAAAGATAAACTGGACGGATGCAGACGTATACTATATGCTGGGCGTAATTTATGCACAGGGAAAAGGGGCAGCGCAAGATATCAAAAAGGGCGTAGAATATTTAAAAAAGGCAGGAAACCATAGTAAAGCAAAAGAAGAGCTTGCCAAGTATAAAAAGACTCTTTTTGGGAAATGGGTTCTTCGCTAGAGCGTGTTTTTGAGCCTGGAAAGGCTGCTGCCCTGTACTGCCGCACCTTTTTTATTGACATAAAAATGACAGAAGGATATAATAATAGTATAGTTTTATATATTTGCAGTGCTTTAACTGGCTGGGACAGGGAATCAATATAATCCAATATTCTTTTATTATCTGAGCGTGCTTGTAAGGTGGTTGATTCTAATTCCTTCAATCAATAATGTACTAGTAAAGTAAACTACTTATAATATTCCAGAAGGAAAAAGCCAGGGACAGCAAAATGGAGATTGAGAATGGAAAAGAATCAAAACAGAAGAAAAGGGACAGACAAAGGGATTTCTTTGTTTCTTTCTATTATACTGGTGTTCTGCATTTTAGCGGCAGTTGTGTTTTCTGTAGCGCGAAAAATATCAGCAGAGATGTCTGCATCAGCAATCCAGAATTTAAGTGAAAGCCTTGACCTGATAGAAGGTACAATTGAGGCGATTTTAACAAAAGAGGCCGAGTTCCAGAAATTGGTGGCAGAAGAGATAGCGACGATAGACGACCCAGAGGCGTTTATCCAAACATATAAAAAAAACCAGACAATGGTTAAGATTTCTATAATTATGTCTGGGGAAACGGAAGGGGTTTCTAATACAGGAGAAGTATTTACAGAAGAGGAACTGGACTTTTCTTCAGGAGGGACGGTAGAGGGTTTGCCGATTTCCCAATCCTATATAAATTATATGGGGACATGGGCGTACACGATAAAATGCCCTGTGATAAAAAAAGAGAAGGAGTTGGGGACGCTTTATATTGAATATGTTTATGATGCGTTGGACAAATCACTTCCTGACGATGGGTTTTACAATAAACGGGCAATGCTTTATATAATGGATGCAGAGAGTGAGAGGCTTGTACTGAAACCGAAAGGGATAGGGGAGCGGGATGCTGGGCATCTTAATTTGGAAGACTTTTACCGGGCAAACAATATATTAGAAGAAGACCTCCGTTCAGAAGTGGAGGACTGCCTGGAAAATGGGAAGAATATTTTATTTTACCATGATATCCGAGGTAAGGATTCTTTAAATTATATGTGGTCGGTAAATGGAGGGACGCTCTATTTAATAGGCTATGTGCCGATTGAAGCAATACAGCAGGAAGGCAGGGCAGTTAACCAGAATATTTTAATCGTTGTTTTGGTTATGTTAATTGCCTTTATCCTGTGCTGTATTTTATATTATTTTAACCAGAGGCAGCAAAATAAAATCAGGAAAGAGCAGGAAAAGGAACGGGAAGTTTATAATAAGCGCCTAGAGGAGGCATTACAGGCGGCACAGATTGCAAGCAATTCTAAAACGACATTTCTTTCCAATATGTCGCATGATATCCGTACCCCGATGAATGCTGTATTAGGCTTTACTACACTGCTTGACAAGGATGCGGAAAACCCGGCAAAGGTAAGGGAGTATACAAAAAAGATTACAGCGTCTGGGCAGCATCTGCTTAGCCTAATTAATGATATTTTGGATGTTTCTAAGATTGAGAGTGGAAAAGTTGTCCTAAATATTGAGAAATTTACATTAAATGACCTGGTTTCTTCGGTGGATGCAATTATACGGCCAATGGCAAAGGCAAGGGAGCAGGAGTTCCATCTGGAAGTCAAGGGGATTAAGCATGAAGAATTGTTGGGGGATGAAACGCGGATTAACCAGATTTTGATTAACCTTCTTTCTAATGCAGTAAAATATACCCCAGAAGGTGGGAACATCTGGTTTCGGATTCTTGGCTTGAAGCAGCGTTCCCGTCAATACGAACATATTCGGATTGAGGTAGAAGATGATGGATATGGGATGACGCCAGAATATCTTGAGACAATTTTTGATGCATTTACCAGGGCGGAAAACAGTACGACAAATAAGGTTCAGGGTACAGGCCTTGGAATGGCAATTACTAAAAACATAGTGGAACTTATGGGCGGGACAATTGATGTTTCAAGCGAAGTGGGTAAAGGAAGCCTTTTTCAGGTTGAAATAGAGTTCCGGATACCAGAAGGGCAGATTGACAGGCAGTTTTGGAAGAAAAGAGGGATTTCTAGGATATTGGCAGCGGATTGTGATAAAAAATGCTGCCAGGATATCCAGATTCTTATGAAAGATACGGGTGTATTGGTGGATGTTGCTTTTAGTGTAGAAGATGCCATTAAACAGGTGCAAGAGGCAGGGATAGAAAATAAAGGGCATGATATAGTATTGTTAAATTGGGGAGAAGGGGAACTAGAGAGAATCCAGGCAGCAGAAAAAATACGGAAGGAAATACCAGATAGCGTGCCAATTCTTTTTATGGCAGAAAATGACACAACAGATGCAGAGAAAGTCCGTTATATCGAAAACACGGATTTTCTGGTAAAACCATTTTTTGTATCTGCACTAAAGGAAAAGATTTTGGAAATCCAAATGGAACAAAATGAAGAAGATGTTTCAGAAGATGCAGGCAAAAATATTTTGGAAGGGCTGCATTTCCTTGCGGCGGAGGACAATGATATTAATGCAGAAATTCTGACGGAAATTCTTAAAATTGAGGGTGCAAGCTGTGAAGTCTATGAAAATGGCCAGTTGGTGCTGGAGCGTTTCCAGAATGCGACAGAAGGGGAATTTGATGCAATTTTAATGGATGTCCAGATGCCAGTTATGAATGGTTATGATGCAACAAGGGCAATCCGTTTGTTGGAACGCGAGGATGCAAAGAAAATCCCGATTATGGCCATGACTGCGAATGCATTCGCAGAAGATGAGAAAGAAGCCCTAGATGCTGGGATGAATGTCCATTTGTCAAAGCCGATTGATGTAGGCCTTTTAAAGAAAGCTGTGAAACAGTATATTGCAGGAAAGGAATAAAATATGGGAACGTATTTTAAACAAATGTTTAGGAGGACAATTGCCGCCTGCCTTACAGGAGTTATAATTTGTACAATGGCTGCCTGTGGGGAGAATGGGAAAAAGGGAAAAAACCTAGTTTCATCGGATGAGAAAAACGAAAAGATTGTAAATCTGTTTGGGCCTATGGAAAAATCAGACCCAAATGCCAAGAATGTGGCAAGGAGCGCCTTTGACTTGACAGTAATCCAAGCAGAGGAAGAGTTAGGGGTGTCAGTAGAGTACAGGACATATACTGCAGAAAATTATCAAGAAAAGACATATGATGAAGTAATCCTTAACCGGGCGCGTAATAATATGGATGATTTGTACCTATTGAATCCTGATACAATCCAAGTATTGGGTTCAGAAGGGAAATTGCTGGATTTGTCGGAGTTGGAAAGTGCAAAGAATCTGCGGGATGTTGTAAAAACAGCTAATGTTGTGGATGGGAAGCTGGTAGCGATTCCGCAGGAGGTTGTGGCACATGGCCTTTTTATAAATAAAGATATGTTTGACAAATATAAACTGGAGCTGCCAGAAACACCAGAAGACTTTTTAGAGTGCTGTAAGGTATTTCAGGAAAATGGGATAAAAACCCCGGTTGGGGCAAACCGTTGGTGGCTTGAGAATTTTGTTTTTGCCCAGGCATATGCCGATTTGTATAACGGAGGAAATACGCAGGCTGAGATAGATGCGCTGAATAAGGGGGAAAGCAAATATAGTGATTATATGCGGGCTGGATTTGAATTTTTGCAGACATTAATTGATAAAGGATATATTGATGCAAAAAAAGCCTACACATATGAGGCAATTGACGGGGAAGGGGGCGATTTCCTGGCACAGAAGACGCCAATTGTAATGGCATACTGGGGTGCGGCCAACACAGATACTGCTTATGGAAACCCAGAGTTTGAACTGCAAGTCATTGGATTCCCAAGCAGCCGTGGGCATATGCCAGTTGTATCAATGACAGGTTATGGGATTGGCGTAAATGCAGAGCATTTGGAGGATGCAAAGGCTGTTTTAAATTCTGTGCTTTCAGATGAATCCCTCCAGCTTTATTCAGAGACGAACAAAGTGATTTCACCTTCTAAAAATGTTGAAGTAAACTGCATCCCAGCCTTAAAGCCATTGAATGATAAGATTAAAGAAAATACCTATGTTCTTGGTTCCAATGCGGGGATGAAGTTAGAGCAGTGGGGAAATACCTGCTTAATTGTAAGGGAGCTTTTAAACGGCGCTTCCGTAGAAGAATGCCTTGCAAAGCTTGATAAGCTGCAGGAGGAGTCATTAAAAAAATAAGAAATAAGGTATTTTATGAACAGGATATTAGTTGTAGAGGATGACAGGGAATTGTCGCAGGGAATATGTTATGCCCTGCAAAAGGAAAATTATATTGCCTTGGCAGCATATTCGTTAAAAGAGGCAGAAGCTATGTTTATGAAAGAGGAGGCTGCCCTGATTTTGCTAGATGTTAACCTTCCAGACGGAGAGGGTTTTTCCTTTTGTAAATGGGCAAGGAAGCAAGGTGTGCCAGTGCTGTTTTTAACAGCAAGGGATTTGGAAGAGGATGCGCTAAAAGGATATGAATCAGGGGCAGATGATTATATTACGAAACCATTTTCCATGAAAATCTTGTTAAAAAAGATAGATGTGGCTTTTAACAGAATACAGGGGATGCAAAAAACAGGCTTTTTTGATGGCTTTCTGGCAGTTGACTTTGAAAAAGCAAAGGTAGAGGCAGGAGGGAAGGAATGCAATATTACGCCAACAGAATTTCGTTTGCTGCGCTATATGATTGAAAATAAAGGGCAGCTTTTGACATATTCTGTTTTACTGGAGCGTTTATGGGACAATGAAGGGCAGTTTGTTGATAAACATGCGCTTGCAGTAAATGTGAACCGTCTTCGTAGAAAAATCGAAGATGGGGAGCATAAATATATTTCCAATATATATGGGATGGGGTATCAATGGCTGGATGGATGATAGGTGTTGCATTCCTTTCCATTGTAGTTGTTTTTCTGGCCTGGAAGATGCAGCGGCAGAGAAAAGAGATAGAAGCTTTTTCGGGGCAATTGGAAAAATGGCTGGATGAGATGGTTTCTGGCAGAGAAATTATTGCAGGGAAGGATACAGAGGATTCGTTGTATGGCAGGGTGGGTGAGAAAATAAGCCGGGTAAACCATATTTGGAAAAGAAAGGAAGAAGAAGGCCAGAAGGAAAAAGAAGCGTTAAAAGAGCTGATTTCTGATATTTCACATCAAATAAAAACACCGCTTGCCAATATAAAAATTTATCTGGAACTGTTAGAGGGCGAAAAGCTTTTGGGCCAGGCAAATGAATTTGTTTGCAGTATTGCAAGACAGACAGAAAAACTAGATTTTTTATTGCAGGGCATGGTAAAGATGTCGCGGCTGGAGACGGGGGTTATCCATATACAGAAATCCCCAGCGCTATTAATTGAAACGCTAGGAAGGGCAGTGCAGTCTGTTGTCCCACGGGCAGAGGAAAAAGGCCTTTCTCTCTCGGCAGAATGTGATGAAAAGCTTATGGTAAGCCACGATATAAAATGGACAGAAGAGGCGGTTTTTAATATTCTGGACAATGCAGTGAAATATACGCCGTATGGTGGAGTTATACGGCTTACAGTAACTGTCCAGGAAATTTATGTAAAAATTAGCATAAAGGATTCAGGAAAAGGGATCAGGGCAGAACGGCTGGCAGAAATATTTACAAGGTTTTACCGGGAGCCAGAAGTGCATGGTCAGGATGGGATTGGCATAGGGCTTTACCTTGCACGGAAGATTATAGAGCTCCAGAATGGTTATATCGAAGTGTACTCGGAAGTTGGGAAAGGTTCAGAGTTCCAGGTTTATTTGGAGCGGATATAAAAAATAATATGCATAAAATCTGTTCCTGTTGTACAGAATAGTTGTGAAAGGATGGTGTTCACAATGGATTATGATAAGATTGTATGTAATTGCTGCCAGGTAACAAATGGGATGATTAAAGATGCTGTTGATGGCGGCGCAAAAACATTGGAGGAAGTTCAGGATATTACAGGAGCCGGAACGGTATGCGGAGCCTGCCTTGAAGATGTACGGCATCTTGTAGAGCAGTTTGTGAAAGAACAGGAATCATAATAAAGTTGAAACTGTTAGTTTCTAGTTAGGAAATTACCAGAAATCTAAAAATAGTTAAATTTTTTCAAGGGGATGCGTTGGCATTCCCTTTTTTTGGCGGTATTCTTTTGGCGTCATTCCATATTTTTTTCGGAAAACCCGGATAAAATGGCTCTGGGAGGAAAAGCACAGGGTATTTGCAATATCTGCACAGCTATAGGAAGAGTTTTTTAATATATTTTTTGCCGTTTCAAGGCGTTTATTTTGGACAAAGGAATGGATGGTCGTCCCAGTTTCTTTTTTAAAGAGGGTAGCAAGATAACAGGGATGCAGCATAACTTGCTGGCTTAGGGTATCAATGGTAATCTGTTCATGGAGATGGTCATAAATATAGTGGATGCATTGGGAAATATGACGGGACATAATCTGCCGGGTGTGAAGTTCTTTCATTTTCAGGGTAAAACTCTGTACCATTTCATCATTGATTGCCTGAAGCCCTGCAACGGTATCCGTCTCATCTGCAAGCCGGATATACAAATCGCTTAAAGTATAGGCGTCTTCCTGGGCAAGGCCGCCCTCGATGCAGTTTCTTGTAATAATTGCTGCATTGACAATGAAATGGTAGCGCTCATTTTTAACAGGGTCTTTTGAGAGAAGCCCTTTTCCGCTGGAAGCAGATTTTTTGTTTTCCTGTTTCCCATACTTTTTTTTGCTTTCTTCTATAAAATCTATATCACCTGTCTTAATGGCTGTGTAAAAGTTAATTTCATTACTATAGGGTTGATGGAAAATATGTTCTTCCCTTTGCAGGAACAATTGATAATCAAGGTTAATTCTTTTTTCATTTTCTCCTCACAATCTTAATTATGTACTAGAAATCTTAAGAATATTATATACGAAATGACTGCTTTTTGCTAGAGTGTGTTTGAAAATGAATTTTTGGATATGCGCTGGCATAATCCAAACAGAAAGGAATAGAAGCTTATGGGAAAAAGCTACCATGATGAGGCGAAAAAGCCGGAGTATAGTTTTTCACTGGTAAACAGGGGAGACATGGTATCCGGAAATTGTCCATGCAATTATGAGAGGCACTTATCTGGATGGTACATATCGTTGCAGTATGCATTGCTGGTAATTGGGATTGGCGCTGTTTTTATGGTAGGGGCAGGAATCATGAAGAATAGGAGGAATACAGATTGAAAAGAAAAGCGATAAGTATTATATTGGCGGCAGCATTGTCCTGTGGATTTATGGCAGGCGCAGGTTCTGCATCACAGGCAGCAGGGAAAACGGCAGAAAAAGTTTTGGCAGAAAGCCTTGTACAGTCTTTTATTGAAATGACAGCAGAGGAATTGACTGTTGACATGGGGGCTGGATGGAATCTTGGCAATACGATGGATGGCCATACTGGTTTTACACCAAATGAAATCCAGTGGCAGAATGTAAAGACAACAAAGAAGTTAATCCGTGATGTCCATAATTTAGGTTTTAATACAGTGCGCATTCCGGTTACCTGGGGGACAATGATTGACGATACAGATGGTTATGTAATAAATGAAGCATGGATCAGCCGTGTACAAGATATTGTAGATTACTGTACCAGCCAGGATATGTATGCAATTATCAATATTCACCATGATGGGGCGGATCAGATGTCATGGCTTAATATTGGGGCAGAGGATAAAAAGGCTTTGGAGGAAAAATTTGCCGGGGTATGGAAAAATATTTCTGGAAGATTCCGTAATTATGATGAGCATTTGATTTTTGAATCTATGAACGAGGTACAGGCAGGCGGGATGTCCGTGTTTGAGCAGAACCAGGTGATTATGGGATTAAACCAGATTTTTGTTAATACGGTACGTTCAACAGGTGGAAATAATGCAAAACGTTGGTTAATGGTTCCAGGGAAGTTTAATTATATTGATTCCATCTGCAGCGAGAAAAATGGTTTTAAGATGCCAGAAGATTCAGTAAAGAACAGGATTATCCTATCAGTACATGATTATACGCCAGGGAGCTTTTGCGGAACCAAGTCGACTGCATCTGAGGCATATACAACGTATTCCGTAGAACAGTTAAAGGAAAATGATGAAGAATTACTGCCTCTTTATGAGATGTATACTTCTAAGGGAATTCCTGTTGTAGTAGGCGAATATGGATGCATTAATAAAGATAATGTTACAGAACGTGCTTTTTATCTGGAGGGGATGAACCGTATATTCCGAAAATATAAATTGGTGGGGGTATATTGGGACCAGGGTTGGTATGACCGCAGCATGAAGCCAGATTACAGTTTTGCAATTATTGACCGTAAAACAGGAAAACCAATTGAAAAAGAGATAACAGATGCGATTATGAGGGGATATTTTGGGACAACAGAGGATTATTCTACGCTTGTAAAAAATCCTGTGGTAGTGCCAATGAAGGATTTAAAGGTTTCAGAAACTTCTTTAGATATGAAAGTGAAGGAATGCAAACCCCTAGAAGCTTCTTTTGCCCCAGATGATACCAAGCTTTCAGAAGAAGAGAAAAAAGAGGCGAAGTGTAACGATGTATTGCTTTGGAAAACAGATAACCCAAATGTGGCAACAGTTGCCTATGGGAAGGTCCAGGCAAATGGAATTGGCACTGCAAAGATTACAGCATTTTCGCAGAGTGGAAGTGCATCCTGTGAAGTTACAGTTACAGTGACGGCAGAGCAGGCAGCGGTGCCATGTGCAGATTTGCAGCTTGCGGCAGAAGAGTATTCCCTTTCAGAAGGGGAGGCACTGTATCTTTCACCAGTGATGGCACCATCTAATACAACGGAAGGGCTTTATTTTAAGTCACTGGACGAGTCTGTTGTTACTGTATCCCCAATTGGGAAGATTGTGGCAGCAGGTGCAGGGGAAACAAAGGTAAAGGTATGTACTACAGGCGGGAAGGAAAAAGAGGTTAAAGTGGCAGTTGCCGCTGCCGCCGTTGAAAAGCTTTTCCGTCTGTCGTTAAATGTCTATTATAATGATAGCACGCATAATTATTTTTCTAATGAAATTAGTAAAAATGTTATTTCTGTAAATAAAAATGGGCAGTATACACTTTCTTTTGACTGTAATTCTGATTTGTCAGATGCCGCAAAAGCAGCGGGGGTATCTGATTTGAACAGGGTAACTGCGATATATATTAAGGATTATGATGTAGCAACAGGAAAAGCGTCAAAAACACCACTTTCTGCCTGCCAAATCCGATATGATAAAATAACGGCGGATGGGGCAGGGCTTACGCTAAAAAGCAATGGATATAAGTCTGCATTGAAGGATTCTGGCATATTTGATACGAATGACCCAATCAATGCGTGGGATGGAAGTGCAATTGAAGAAATCAGCATGTCTAACCATGCAATAAACTTTACAACAGCAGAGCCGCCAAAGAAGATAGAGGTTACCTTTACGCTAAACAATATGTGCTTTGAGGGGAGCGATCCAGAACCTGTTTTACCGCCGGAAAACCAGAAGCCAGAAGAAACACCACAGCCGCCAGATACCGTAAAAAAAGGCGACCGTATTACAAAAGGGAAGAGCATTTATAAAGTGGCTTCCGTAAAATCCAATACGGTACAGTATATAAAGCCATCAGAAAAAGGCTTGAAAAATGTAGAAATACCATCCGCAGTAAAAATAGGCGAAAAAAGTTATAAAGTAACTGCAATTGCGGAAAATGCTTTCAAAAATGATAAAATTGTACAGAAGGCAGTGATTGGGAAAAATGTAAGGACGATTGGGAAAATGGCATTTTACGGCTGTAAAAACCTGGCAAAGATTACGGTAAAAACAACAAGCCTAACATTAAAGAATGTCGGGAAGCAGGCATTTGCCAAAGGGAGGAAAAAGATAACTATAACCGTGCCAAAGGAGAAACAGAAAGCGTACCAAACTGTATTTAAAAAGCGAGGAATGGAGGAAAGTGGAAAAGTAATAGGGAAATAAAGTTATAGAAAGATATATTTTATTTATTGTATGAAGAAAGAAGAGAAGGAATTCATCTTTAAGAAACTGTCGGAATATGGTATCTGCTTTTGGTTGACGGAACAGGCAAATTAGCCTACTGTTAATAATAGTCAAATAACCCCGCTGCAGGGCAATGGGGTATGGCGTAGCTTCTCTTTTCGCCCTAAAGGGCGGGGTATTTGACCCTCGCTGCAGTCGCTAAACGGACATTCAAGCATGTCCGCTTGGCTCGCTGTTTTGCAGGAATAAAGTTAAAGAGGTGGGAATGTGAAGAAATTATTATTAACAGAAGGGCTGCTTGCCTGTTTTTTTCTTGCGCTGCTGATAGGTTTTTTTGGAAAATACCTGGGCAGGGAAAGGGAAGGGCAGGAGACGAATGCAAATGTTTCCACAGAAGAGAAAAGGGAGAAAGGGACAATTTGGATAGATGCAGGAAGTATGTCGGAACGGTTTTCCCCTCTACAGTACCAGTCGCAGGGGGAAAAAAATGTGCTGACAATGTGTTTTATGAACTTGCTTTCCAGGGATGCAGATGGGGTGCAGAACAATAAGAAAATTGGGCAGGAATGGGAGGAAAAGGATATAGAAGCTTCCCATATTTTGTCAGTGTATAATGAAAAGGAACAGGTTACGTCTATTACCATCCAATTGAACCCAGAGTTAAAGACAGCATCGGGGACTGCTGTAGATGCCGATGATTTGCTTTTTAACTTTTATCTGAGGTGTGAGCTGGCGGGTGTGGAAAAAGAAGCTTTCCAAGGTATCCGAATTGTGGGGCAAGAAGAATACATTTATGGCAGCACAGACCCTGAAAAAAGGAAAAAAGAAATCCAGTCTATACTGAAAAAGCCTTCCAAAGAACTTCAGAAACAGTTAAAGGAAGAGATTGTCAGGGCAGGGCTGCAGAAGGAGTTGGAATGGGTAAAGAGTTTGTTCCAGGAAGAAGAATATCAATTTATCAGCAGTAAATATAAAGAACCAAAAGATTTATTTGCGTATTATTATGCATATAAGACAAAATATTCTGCCAAAGGGAAAACAGAACAGCAGGTTTTTGAAGAGATTGTAGATCAGTATAGCTGGCACTATGATTGGCTTACTAAAGTAACAAACGAAAATTATACAAAGAAAGCGCAGGAACTGGCACGTGCGGCTCTGCTAAAACAGGAGGGGAAAGATACGGTAAAACAGATATCCGGGATTCAGAAAAAGGACAGCAGGACAATTGTTATTCAGGCAGTTGGGAAGGAAGATTGTGTGGATAAGCTGTGTGATTTTTGGATTCTTCCAATTGATGGGTATGGGGACAGGGCAATGTTTGATGGGAAACAAAACTTTGGGTTTTGCAGGGGAGAGGAGCAAAAAATCCTGGAAAAGTCTTATGGCAGATATTATGGGACGGGTGCATTTTATGCCCAAAAATTAGATGCAGAGCGGATAGTACTGGAGCGCAACAGCCATTATGCTGGGCAAAAGGCTAAACTGAAAAAGGTTGTCGTTTTGCGGAAAAATTATGAAAGGGAAAAAGATATTGTAGAGGATTTGCTGGTACAAAATGTAGATATTGTAATAACAGAAGACAGCGAGGAATTAAGGGATCTGATAAAAAGCCGTGCTACACATGCCTCATACCTAATCCGGAAAAAAACAATAGAAACAGAGCAGCCAGAAAACTGCCTGCTCTATAGGACAAGTTATGTGAATGCGCCAAGCATCCCACAAAGGCTGACTGAATACCAGTCTGTCTTTGGGACAATCCATACGTTAAAAGCAAATACGCTCTAGCGGTTCCCGTACATTTTTTTATAATAGTTCGCATATTCACCGGAAATGATATTTTCCCACC
This sequence comes from uncultured Lachnospiraceae bacterium, assembly GCA_910586605.1. Taxonomy (GTDB): domain Bacteria; phylum Bacillota; class Clostridia; order Lachnospirales; family Lachnospiraceae; genus Butyribacter. The sequence goes on from CAJUJR010000018.1 coordinate 35,662, forward strand.
AGGTTCGGTTTTCCAGATACCAGTGTATGGTTTTTTTAATTCCTTCTTCAAATGGGGTAGCTGGAAGCCAGCCAAGTTCATGATGGATTTTAGCTGGATCAATGGCATAGCGGCGGTCATGCCCAGGACGGTCTGATACATAAGTAATCAGGGATTCAGGTTTGCCAAGTTCGGAAAGCACTGTTTTTACAACCTCCAGATTTGTTTTTTCATTGTGCCCGCCAATATTATAGATTTCCCCTTCTGTCCCCTTGCGGATAATCAAATCAATTGCAATGCAGTGATCCTCCACATAGAGCCAGTCACGTATATTTTCCCCTTTGCCATAGACAGGGAGAGGCTTATCATTTAGTGCATTTGCAATAATAAGGGGGATAAATTTTTCAGGAAAATGATATGGCCCATAATTGTTGGAACATCTGGAAATAGTACATGGAAGACTGTAGGTTCTTGCATATGCCTGTACAAGTAAATCTGAGGATGCTTTGGAAGCAGAATATGGGCTGGAGGTATGGATTGGTGTTTCTTCTGTAAAGAACAAATCTTTCCTGTCCAGTGGCAAATCTCCATAGACTTCATCCGTTGATACCTGATGATAGCGTTTAATGCCGTATTTCCGGCAGGCATCCAACATAACGCCCGTTCCGATGACATTTGTACGCAAAAAGATTTCAGGGTCTGTGATAGAACGGTCTACATGGCTTTCAGCGGCAAAATTAACAACAATATCCGGTTTTTCTTCTTCAAAAATTTTATAGATAGCTTCACGGTCTGCAATATCTGCCTGGAAAAATTTAAAATTGGGCAGTTCCATAATGGGAGCAAGTGTTTCCATATTGCCCGCATAAGTCAGTTTATCTATACAGAGGATCGTGTCTTCTTTATATTTGTTGGACATATAGTGGCAGAAATTTCCACCGATAAATCCGGCGCCGCCAGTTACGATAATATTCATAAATGTTCCTCCCTTTCGTCTCGCTTTAAATAGTAATACATTGTTTAATATAAAATTTTTCCTTCTGCCACTTGTTTTAAATGCCTTCCATAAGCAGATTTTCCATATAAATTAGCAGAGATCATTAGCCGTTCTTTGCTAATCCAGCCATTTTTATATGCGACTTCTTCCACAGCAGATATTTTAATCCCCTGCCTGCTTTCAATGACGCGGACAAATTCCGTAGCATCTGCCAATGCATCAATTGTGCCGGTATCCAGCCATGCATATCCCCGGCCAAGTCTTACAACATTAAGGTTATCTTCTTCCAAGTACATACGGTTTAAATCAGTAATTTCTAACTCGCCCCGGGCAGATGGCCGTACTTTTTTGGCTTTCTGAACTACCTGGCTATCATAAAAATAAAGCCCAGTGACACAATAATTTGATTTTGGGTGTTCCGGTTTTTCTTCGATGGAAACTGCTTTTCCATTTTCGTCAAATTCAACGATGCCAAAACGTTCTGGGTCTTCCACATAATAACCAAATATCGTTGCACCACTTGGCCTTGCAGCAGCAGCTTTCAGATGGGCAGATAATCCATTTCCATAAAAAATATTATCCCCTAGAATCATTGCACAGGAATCACCATCAATAAATTTTTCGCCTAATAAAAATGCCTGCGCCAGCCCATCTGGGGAAGGCTGTTCCTGATATTGCAGGTGGATGCCTAAATTGCTTCCATCTCCCAGAAGCCGTATAAAATCCGGCAAGTCTGAAGGGGTGGAAATAATCAGTATATCCCGTATACCTGCTAACATCAGGGTAGATAATGGATAGTAAATCATTGGCTTATCATATACAGGCAGAAGTTGTTTGGAAGTTACCATAGTCAGTGGATATAATCTTGTGCCAGAGCCCCCGGCAAGAATAATGCCTTTCATATATATTCCCCATTTCTGTTTTAATTAATCTTAAAAAGCAGCTGTAGTACAGTATAGCATAAGCTGGTATGGAATGGCAATATATTCTGCTGCTCTTGTAATAATGCTTGTAGATAAAGTTTCCATATGATATGATGATGTTTAGGATAGCCGAGAATAATAATATTATCATATCTGCAAATTATGCTGATAGAAAGGATAAAATATGAGGATTCTAGTGACAGGCGGCGCTGGTTTTATTGCTAGCCATACTAATGTAGAACTTTTAAATGTAGGTTATGAAGTTGTGGCAGTTGATAATCTGGTAAATTCCAGTAGGGAATCAATTGTGCGGACAGAGAAATTAACAGGGAAAAAGATAACATTTTATGAAGAAGACCTTTGTAACAGGGAAGGGCTGGAGGCCATTTTTGCAAAAGAGAAAGTAGATGCGGTAATTCATTTTGCCGGGTTAAAGGCAGTTGGAGAATCCTGTGAAAAGCCTTTAGAATATTTTAGCAATAATTTATGCGGGACAATTTATCTATTGGAAATGATGAAAAAATACGGTGTTAAATCTTTGGTATTTAGTTCTTCTGCAACTGTTTATGGAATGCCAGAAACTGTGCCAATTACGGAAGATTTTCCGCTATCTGTTTCCAATCCTTATGGGCGTACCAAGCTAATGATAGAAGATATGCTCCGTGATATCTACCAGGCAGATTCCAGTTGGAATATTGCCATATTGCGTTATTTTAATCCAATTGGGGCACATGGGAGCGGTGAGATAGGGGAAGACCCCAATGGGATTCCAAATAACTTGCTGCCTTATGTTGCAAAGGTTGCTGCAGGAGAGTTGGAATGTGTCAACGTCTTTGGGGATGACTATGATACGCCTGATGGGACAGGAGTCAGGGATTATATCCATGTGACAGACCTTGCCGTTGGGCATATTAAAGCGCTTAATAAGCTGGAAACAAATCCAGGGCTTGTCACATATAATCTTGGGACAGGAGTAGGCTATAGCGTTTTAGAGATAATCCATAATTTTGAGAAGGCATGCGGGAAGAAGATTCCATATAAAATTACAGGGCGCAGGCCTGGCGATATTGCGGTTTGCTACGCAGATGCCACAAAAGCAAAAGAAGAACTTGGATGGGAAGCAGCGCGTAATATTGACCAGATGTGTGAGGATGCATGGCGTTGGCAAAGTAAAAACCCTTGTGGTTACCATAATTAGTTTAATGTATCTTACCAGGCGAGATACTTTGAGCCTGGTAAGGCTTCGCACTTTTTTTACAGATGGCAGTTTCCTACAGTCCGTGGGAACGGCAGGACATCGCGGATATTGGTAATGCCGGTCAGGTACATAACGCAGCGCTCAAAGCCAAGCCCAAAGCCGGCATGGCGTGCCGTCCCATATTTTCTTAAATCAGTATAAAAGGAATAATCTTCAGGTTTCATATTATTTTCTTCTATCCGTTGCAATAAAATATCGTAATCATCTTCACGCTGGCTTCCGCCGATAATTTCACCAATCCCTGGCACAAGGCAGTCCATAGCGGCAACTGTTTTTTTATCCTGGTTCAGTTTCATGTAAAATGCCTTGATTTCTTTTGGATAATCTGTTACAAAGACTGGTTTATTAAAGATTTGCTCCGTTAAATAGCGTTCATGTTCTGTCTGTAGGTCGCATCCCCATTCTGCTTTATATTGGAACATATCATTATGCGGTTTTAGAAGTTCAATTGCTTCTGTATAGGTAATATGCCCAAATTCAGATTTCAGGACGTGGTTCAGCCGTTCCAAAAGCCCTTTGTCTACAAATTGGTTAAAAAACTGAAGTTCTTCCGGGGCATTTTCCATCACATAAGAAATAATGTATTTCAGCATATCTTCTGCTAAATCCATATCATCTTGTAAGTCAGCAAAAGCTATTTCTGGCTCAATCATCCAGAACTCTGCGGCATGCCTTGCAGTATTGGAATTTTCTGCGCGGAAGGTTGGACCAAAGGTATAGATATTTTGGAATGCCATTGCATAAGCTTCCCCGTTGAGCTGTCCACTGACAGTAAGGCTGACTGGCTTTCCAAAAAAGTCCTTTGAATAGTCAACTGCCCCATTTTCTGTTTTGGCCGGATTTTCTATATCCATTGTAGTGATTTGGAACATTTCCCCGGCGCCTTCACAGTCGCTGCCTGTAATAATAGGCGTGTGTACATAAACAAAATCCCGCTCTTGGAAGAATTTATGGATTGCATAGGCAATCAGGGAACGGACACGGAAAACTGCCTGGAAGGTGTTAGTCCGGGGACGGAGATGTGGAATTGTCCGAAGGTATTCCAAAGTATGCCGTTTCTTTTGCAAAGGGTAATCAGGCATAGATTCTCCTTCAATACAGATAGATTCTGCCTGTATTTCAAAAGGCTGCTTGGCCTGTGGGGTTGCAACCAGCGTCCCAGTGACTGTTAGCGCCGCACTGATATTTAACTTGCAGATATCTTGGAAGTTTGGCAGTGTATTGTCAAAAACAACCTGTAGTGGTGAAAAAAAAGTACCATCATGCAGGGATATAAATCCAAAGGTTTTTGAGTCACGGATGCTTCTTACCCAGCCACAGACAGTGATTTTTTTGTTGAAATAGCTGTCTGCCTGCCGGTGAAGTGATTTAATATGCGTAATTTCCATAAGAATTCCTCCATTTTTTTAGTTTTCGTATTTAGGAACTGTAAATAAATTATTTTATTATTTTGCTTGTCTATTTCTTCGATTGCACATGTCAAAAATCCTCACCGTAGCCCGCTACGCCTACGTTTTTTGACATGCACCCTCAAAGAAATATCCAGCGCAAACTGACAATTAATTTATTTACAGTTCCTTATCAATAGTATTTCCTATTTTTGTTTATTCGTCAAGGGAAAATATGAAAATTGCGGGACAAATGCAAGAATGTTGTTACTATTCACAGCCAATCGTAGCCGGACTTAAGGAAATAAAAAATATCT
>CAJUJR010000019.1 GCA_910586605.1 uncultured Lachnospiraceae bacterium
GAAGATATTTTTTATCTATTTACATTTCGCTACGATTGGCTGTGAATAGTAACAATGGGGCAATTAAAGTAATACTTCGTGCCTGGCAAAAATTGGATGAAAGAAATTTCTTAAAATTTCTGTATCGTTATTGACAGAATGCAAATTCAATGGTAATATTTAAAAGAAATTGAGGGGATGAATTAAATTTGGGTTTCATTTTTCTTTCATTTCATACATACATTTATCACAGAGCCGCAGTAACATTATGTTACAGCGGTTTTTGTGTTTTCTGGCTTATTTCTGCCTATTCCAAGCAACAATTAAATACATTAAAATTTGATTAATTGCTGTTTTTCTCCAGAAAAGGTGTTACAATGGAATTGTTCGTTACAGTTGTTTCTGGCATATGTTACTTATACAAGGGGATGTGGGAAATGGCACTATTGCGGATGGCAGCAGGTTAACTTGCAAGGAGAAGGTGGTATTATGTATAAAGGAAAAAAAGCAATAGGGGTTTGTACCGCAGAGTTGGATGAAAAGTACCGGACAAAATTATTGGGGTATGTATTAAAAGAACTTATTAAGCGTGGGGATTATGTTTTTGTCTTTGGTACAGATTCGGATATGTTTCTGATGAATGATAGTGATTATGGGGATGCATCTATTTTTGAACTAATTAATTATGATTTGTTGGATGGAATTGTCTTATTTTCAGATACGGTGAAGCAGGGGAGTTTTATTGATGATATTGTCCATCAGGCAAATGGGCATGAAGTTCCAGTGGTTTCGGTAGGGAAAGAGATTGGCGGCTGTTATAATGTGGTTTATGATTCAGAGGCGGCATTTGAGGTTATTGTGCGGCATGTGGTTGAGTATCATGAAGCCAGGGAGGTAAATTTTATAAGCGGCCCACAGGGAAATGAAATAGCAGATAGACGGCTGGAAATCTATAAAAGGGTATTGGATGAGAATGATATACCTTTTGAAGAGCGCAGGGTTGGTTATGGCGATTTTTGGGTTGATCCGACAGTTGAGATTATGGATGAATTTATGGAGCCGACAAGAGTGCCGCCAGAGGCGATTATCTGTGCCAATGATTCTATGGCAGTGGCAGTTTGTGATTACTTAAATGAGCGTGATATCTGCGTCCCGGATGAAATAATGGTAACTGGGATTGATGGGATAGACGAGGGGGTCAGGCATTTTCCGGGGATTACAACTTGTGCGCGTGATGAAATAAACGATTCAAAAAAAATTGCAGATGTGATCCAGCATGTATGTACAGGGAAGCCGGCAGATAGGCTGACTATTTTGGAGTACCATCTGCGCCTTTCCCAGTCCTGTGGATGCCAGAGAAACCATTTATTTGACTGTTCCAGGCTTATTATGGGGCTGAATTGGGATATGGCAAGTTACCATTCTAATATACGTTATTATGCAAAAATGTCAGAAGCATTTTTAAATTGTAAAGATGACAATGCTTTTAAGAAAATCCTTTTTGAATATATGCCGGAAGGAAGTTTTATCTGTATCAACTCTGATTTGGGGATTGGGAAGAAGATGCCTAAAAACCACTTTTACCGGGACAATGCATTTACTTCCAAGATGAAATCATTTACCAAGCTGAACGGGAACATAACTGTAGAGGACTGCCCAGTGAAAAACATTATCCCTGAAGCGGGGATGGAAGTTTCTGACGATATGCCGGTTGTATTGCTGCCGCTTCATTTTGGGGAAAATGTGACAGGCTATATGGGGCTTTGGATAGATATGGGGCATAAAATGGATATGAATAATATCATATATTTCTTGCGGAGTTTTGATAATTCTGCAGGTTACAGGATGGCGTATTTTTAACATTTTATTGGTGAAAGAATTTCAACTTCCCTAATCCCCCACTTAAAAGTGAGGGGTAGGGAAGTTGAAGTATCTGGGCGCTTTTTTATTTAATATCCATTTTTCAAAGTTATGTATGTTGCCTTTAAATTCAAAATATAAATCATGTTTTCCGGTAATTTATTTACTGGTAATACAAACTGTACAGTGTACTTTACAGATGCTGCAGGCAGGAAGTGTTATTATCTGCTTATTTCCATTCCAGGTTTCTTTTCTTTCTGCTGCTTTTACTTTTTCTGGCTGCCCAAATGTATTGTAGGAATGTACCTCATCATGAAGTAGGGAAATGGTAGCTTCCCCTATAAATTGGGTAGTTTCAGGGAGGCAAAGCTCTATTTCGGTATCGTCTGCCAGGGAAGCATTTGCAACGGTAATGGTTATTTTTTTGCTGCCATTCCCGCTTGGGCTGTCGGCTTCTGAAATAGAAACGGATTCTGACAATGCAGGGATCGTGACGCCGTCACAGCCTGAAGATAATGCGTCTATGCTGCTTTTAACCAATGTAGCGTTTTGATGTTCCTTATACATATTAAAGACTTCATAGGTTGGTGTTTTAATTATCTGTGCCCCATCTGTCAATATCATTGCCTGAAGTACATTTACAACCTGGGCAATATTTGCCATAGCTATACGGTCGCTGTGCTTATTGAAGATATTCAGGTTCAGGGCAGCTACAATGGCATCGCGCATTGTGTTCTGCTGATACAGGACTCCAGAGTCCGCGCCTGGTTCTTCATCATACCATGTGCCCCATTCATCAACGACCAGGTCAATTTTGTGCTCTGGGTCGAATTTGTCCATGACTCTGAGATGCCCATTTATAATTTCTTCCATCCTAAGCGTTTGGAAAATTGTTTCATAATATTCTTTTTCTGTAAAGTTTATTGCGTTGCCTTTCTTTTCAAAGCTTCCAGTTGGAATTGTGTAGTAGTGGAGGCTGATGCCGTTTGCATGAAAATGGTTGATACGGCTCATTAATTCTCTTGTCCAGCAGTAATCATCTGCACTTGGGCCGCAGGCAATTTTATAGAGGGCATTACCTGAGTATGGTTTGCAGAATTGCTGATACCGTTTATATTCATTTGCATAATAGTCGGCGCTCATGCTTCCGCCGCATCCCCAGTTTTCATTGCCAATTCCAATATATTTGACTTTCCATGGTTCTTCCTGCCCATTTTCCTTGCGGAGCTCTGCAAGGGATGAGGTATCTTTGGCAGTCATATATTCTACCCAATCTGCAGCTTCTTGGATTGTCCCGCTTCCAAGGTTTATTGCAATATAAGGTTCACAGTCAATTTGCCTGCAAAGTTCCATAAATTCATGTGTCCCAAAACTGTTGTCTTCCACAAAACCGCCCCAGTTTGAGTTAATGATTTTGCGTCTGTTTTCTTTTGGACCGATTCCATCTTTCCAGTGGTATTCGTCGGCAAAACAGCCGCCTGGCCAGCGCAGGACAGGGAGATTAAGATTGCGGAGTGCGTCTACAATGTCATTTCTCATTCCATTAGTATTAGGGATATCAGAGGATTCCCCGACGAAAACTCCGTCATAGATACACCGTCCAAGGTGTTCAGAAAATTGTCCATAAAGTTCTGGTGCAATATGGCTTAATTTTTTATCCGGATGGATTGTTAAAACTGCTTTTTTCATAGTTTGTACCAAACTTCAGGCATGTTTGCCCGAGCCTTATCCTTTCATTTTTTTCTTCTCAAATTTTACCGCAATTTGAGGGAAATGGAATCATCTTTATTTGAAAAAATCATCTTTTTATAAAGTTAATTGGTACAGATAAGAATTCCCTTTTTTGCCAATACGGGTGACTGCATGGAGATAGTTTAAGATATTTAGGGCAAGCTGTGCCGTACTCTGGGAAATCTTAGCTTTTTGGGCAAAATCTTTTGAACAGAAGGGCTCTGGAAGCCCCTCCGGAACCAAACAGCTATATTCCTTTGGGCTGCCAATATAAAATTCATCAACCAGTTTGACCGGAATCCTGTCATACCGTGTGGAACCGCGTTTTTTATCCCTGCCCCAGCCATTTAAAAGCCTGTATTCTTCAACATCTATTAGTATCAGGCAAAGGTGCAGGTTTGGGTGTGCCAGGTATTGCTTAATTTTATATAGTTCATAATAGGCGTCATAGGTGCTTCCGGTGCGTGGGGATTTCCGTTTTTTGGAAACTTCCCCAGTGGCTTCATCAATCCAGAGCAGCCATTTGGTATGTACAATTGGATAGACAATGGTAACAGGATGATGTTCCAGGAATAAATCCAGCTTTTTCCGCATGGTATTAAAATTGCGTGTCTGTATTTCAATAATTTCTTCTCCACGGAAAATATCGGCAACATATTTTCCAATACGGATTTCCTGGTGTCCGGCATCAGGCTCATAAAAACGTTTGAGGACTGCATGGACTGTTTTTTCCTGGAGCGTCCCAATTCCGTTTTTTTTCCGTTCCTTATGGATAATTTCGTTACATGCTTTTTGGAATAATTCTTCATCGAAGGGGCTGACAGACATAATATCTCCTTTTGGTGTGCTATTTTTCATTCAATCATATGATGTTGGGGCAAAATACCTGTTGACCCTAACATCATATTATCCGATTTTTGGGAAATGTCAAATTTGAAGTTAATTATCAGTGCTGATAAGGAATAGAATTCAAAAAATAGTAAATACTGTAACCAACAAAGTAATGCTAAAAGTCAGAATAATGCAGAAATGGAGTGCAGTATGGAAGAAAAGGTAAATGACATTACAGGATTACAAAAAGAGCCTGATATTTTTCAGGGAGGTTATAAGGAACGTATGGAGGCAGTTCAGGCGCTTTTGCATCTGAATGATAATTTTGATATTTTACACCGCCAAGTTATTATTGGCGGGAGGAAGGCGAGTGTATTTGCTGTAGATGGGTTCCTGACAGGACAAGTTTCAGAAAAGGTAATGGAGTTTTTCTATTCGATTCAGGAACAGGACATGCCAAAGGAATATTCTAAGTTTTTAGACAGTTTTGCACCATATGTTGATATTGTTACAATAGAAGACCAGCAGAAGTTTGTACAGTTTCTTTTGTCTGGGATTACCTGTATCCTGATTGAAGGATATCAGCAAATTATAGGATTTGATTTTAGGGAATATCCAAGCAGGAGTGTGGATGAGCCGGAAAAGGACAAGGTTTTGCGTGGCTCAAGGGATGGGTTTATAGAGGCTCTTGTGCCAAATGCAGCGTTAGTCCGGCGCAGAATCCGTGATGTTAACCTGGTATTCCAGATTTTGTCTGTAGGTAGGAGTTCTAAAACAGATGTGGCAGTTGTATACATGAAAGGCCGCGTAAAACAGGAAGCGTTGGATGAAATCCTGAACCGTATCAAAGAGATAAATGTCGATTCTCTTACCCTGAATAAAGAGAGCCTGGCAGAAGAACTTTTTCCGCGGAGCTGGTATAATCCATTCCCGAGGTTTAAATATACAGAACGCCCTGATACAACAGCGGCATGCCTGTTGGAGGGAAGTGTTGTTGTAATGGTTGATAATTCACCTGCTGCAATGATTCTTCCGACTTCTTTGTTTAGTATTTTAGAGGATGCAAATGAATACTATTTCCCGCCTATTACAGGGACGTATCTGCGTCTGACAAGAATGCTGACGAGTGTTGTTGCAGTTTATATTACCCCGGTTCTCCTGCTTTTGCTGCAAAATCCGCAATGGGTGCCGCCAGCGCTTAGTTTTATTGAAATAAAAGACCCGATTAATGTGCCGCCGGTAATACAGCTCTTGGTTTTGGAGTTTGCGATAGATGGCTTGAAAATGGCGTCGATTAATACGCCCAATATGCTGACGACCCCACTCAGTATAGTAGCGGGTATCGTATTTGGAGATTATACAGTTAGCTCTGGCTGGTTTAATGCTGAAATTATGCTGTATATGTCTTTTGTGGCGGTTGCTAATTATACACAGAGCAATATGGAGCTTGGTTATGCATTGAAGTTTTTCAGGATACTTTTGTTGGTCCTGACCGCATGGTTTGACCTTGCAGGCTTTATTATTGGAAGTGTAGTTCTAGTTTTGGCGCTGCTATTCAACCCGGTACTGATAGGAAAGGGCTATCTCTATCCATTGCTGCCGTTTAACGGTTCGCAGCTCTTAAAGAGGTTTTTCCGTGTCAGTCTGCCATATAGTGAGCAGCATGGAGGGAATGACTGATTTATTTGATAATGTGTAATATTTATTATGATACGGAACTGCCAAAAGTTAACAAAATTAGTTGTTAATAGATGGGCAGTTTCTAAGGGGAAAAGGGAATGCGAAGGCATTCTCTTTTTTCTTTACCCAATTAACACAGTTTTCCCTTCAAAAGCAAACCCATATGTTTTGATGCGTTCTGCCGGAATCCCTTTTGCCTCTAAAGCTGCTGCATAATGCTTTTCCTCAATTTGCAAAAGAGCTGCGTTAACAGTATCTTTTAATGTTTTCTCATCCTCTTTATCATGTACTTTAAACTCTATAATAATAGCGTTGCCGGTTTTATTGTCTGGTAATGGTTCTAGCATCACATCATAACGCCCGAAGCCACTCTCCCTGTTTGACGTGATAGTATACTTATCTGCAAGTTCCACCATAAGCCCAAGGGCAAATCCATGGTAAAAACGTTCTGGCTCTGCATCCTCGGATGGTTTCTTTCCAGTATCAAAGCTGCTGAATGTAGCAAGGGCAACTTTATTCATATAATGGTTCATTGCTTTTTTGTCATTAAGCAATAGCGCTTTAATAAAGTCATTATATGCAGGTGAATACTGCTTGAACCAGCCTTCAACCATGTTTCGGAACATTAACCGGACTTCTTTATTGGTAAGTTTCAAATCATATTCCTCAATTCCTTCTTCTAACGTATAATGTTCCACTTTTAAATAACCGCTTGCAAGCAAGAGGCTCCAGATGGCATATTCGTTGTGGTCGAGCTGGTTAAAGACAATTTGTTCATCAATTCTTGTGTGTAGAATGCCGCCGTTGATTAAATCCTCCATGATAATTTTGATATCTTTGCTTCCTTCCTGGATAAGTTTTCCGACAAGATTATTAGTGCTGGTATTTGCCCAATACGTTGATAGTTTTTTCTTTTCCAGGAAATTTATAATTGACCAGGGGTTATAAATATCCGTTTTGTCCCCAAAGGTAAAGCCGTCATACCAGTCCCTGACACAATCCTCCTTGTCCGATAATCCAAATTCTGCCAGCGCTTTTGTTACCTCTTCCTGCGTAAACCCAAAAATATCTGCATATTTATTTGAAGTGGTTGTTACTGCTTCAAGGTTATTTAAATCTGAAAAGATGCTCTCTTTGCTGACTCTTGTAATTCCTGTCATAATTGCCCTATCAAGATAGGGGTTTGTTTTAAAAGTCGAATTGAACAGGTTTCTCATAAATGATACTAGCTCATCCCAGTACCCGTTCACATATGCTTCCTGCATTGGGGTATCATATTCATCAAGGAGTATTATTGCTTTTTTCTTATAGTAACGTTCCAGGTATTCTGACAATGCCCTTATAGAGTCTGCAGCAATGTAGTCTTCCATTTCTGGGGAGACTGCCTGGAACATTTCTTTTTCATCTTCATTCAGATAATTGCCTTCTAAAAGGAACCCGTATCTGTTATATATTTTTTTAATATTGCGGCAGATTGTTTTCTTTGCAGAAGGGAATGTTGTTTCTTTGATGTCTGCAAAGCTCAGGCTGATTACGGGGAATTTCCCCTGAAGGCTGCGGAATTTTTCTTCCTTCCAGATATTCATATTTTCAAATAGGGCGCTGCACCCTTCGTAATTTGTAGAAAAAAACTGTTCGACCATGCTTATAGTAAGTGTTTTCCCAAATCGCCTTGGACGCATAATCAGTGTTACCCTGTCAAGGCTTTCCCACCATTCTTTAATAAACAGCGTCTTATCAATATAAAATGCATTGTCCTCTATGATTTCCTGATAATTTTGATATCCGATGCCTACTGTTCTTGCCATGGCACAGTCTCCCCCTAAATAAATTGTTTCCCATATGGCAAGTTTAACAAATATATGTTTATTATTCAATCTTTTTTTCGGGCATATACAATGGGCCAAAATATTCATGGGATGCTATTGTTTTTATAATTTATGATACGATTGGCCTTAAATTGTAACTGTTCTTTCCTATTAAATAAGGAGGTTTTTACAGAAAAACATTGACAACGCTATTTAAAAGTATTACAATCCGTATGGTTGTAAAACAAAGGAGTGTTTTGGAAAAAAGAGAAAAGAGTTACAGCTATTTACACAAAGGGAAAGGAGACATATTATTATGGTTGCACAAATATTAGCTGTGGTAATTTTTGTTGCTATGTTTTTGCTGATTGTTATGGACAAGATTGAACGTCATATTGTTACCCTGGCATGTGGGCTCGCTACACTGGTGCTTGTTTTTGGGGTTGCAATGCAAAGTATGGAAGCCATTATGGAAACGCTTAGTTTCCGGGGGATTTTTACGGTGGGCTTTTGGTATGCGGGAGCCAGGGCAGAGGAGTCTTCATCCGGCATTAACTGGGCGACGATTATTTTTATTTTTGGAATGATGGTTATGGTTGAAGGGATGGCAAAGGCAGGATTTTTCCGCTGGCTTTGTATGTTACTTGCTAAAATGGTACATTACAAACCAGTTCCATTGTTTTTAACTTTTATGGTTATGTCAGCGGTACTTGCGATGTTTATTGATAGTATTACGGTTATTTTGTTTTTGGCAGCAGTAACAGTTGAACTGGCAAAACTTTTGAAATTTAATCCTGTACCTATGATTTTGTCGGAAATATTTTGTGCGAACCTCGGAGGCTCGGCAACAATGTGCGGGGATCCGCCAAACATTATTATAGGGACTTCTTTAGAATATTCATTTACTGATTTTGTTATGAATACAGGTGTAATTGCTGGAATAAGTTTAATATTAGTGATTGTTTATTTTTATTTTGCCTGTGGCAGGCAGATGGCTACGGAAAGTTCCGGGGCAGTTGATACTGCAAATATACCAGAGCCTAAAGATGCAATCCAAAATAAAAAAGATTTCATAATTAGCTGTATTATTTTCGCGGCTGCTGTTATAATGTTAGTAACACATGCGCAGACAGGTTTAACGGTAGCGTTTATTGGGGCAGTAATTGCAATTATTACGCTAATTACATCAGGGACATATGCTTTGGAGCTGTTGAAAAAAGTGGATTATAAGACCCTTTTGTTCTTTATTGGTTTGTTTGCGGTAGTCGGAGGTTTGGAGCAGACAGGGATTTTAGAAAAAATTGCAGCTTTCATTGGTGAAATCAGCGGCGGAAATTTAATGCTGATGGTTGCAATTATTATCTGGGTTTCTGCAATTGCAAGTGCATTTGTTGACAATATTCCATTTGCAGCAACGATGATTCCTGTAGTCAAAAGCTTAGCAGCAACACAGGGCGTAAGCCTGGATACGCTTGCTTGGGCGCTTTCTATGGGAACGGATATTGGTGGAAGCGCAACGCCAATCGGGGCTTCTGCAAATGTTGTCGGCACATCTGTAGCTGCAAAGAATGGTTATATCATTGGATGGGGGAAATATTGTAAAGTAGCTGCTCCGGCGACAATTCTAGTAGTATTTGTATCTATGGTGATTATTTTTATCAGATATTGTTAAGGGGAGATTGGAATGGAGAAACAGGTGATTATTTCAATTAGCCGTGAGTATGGGAGCGGTGGACATGAAATTGCGGAGAAAATTGCAAACAACCTGGGGATTAATTTTTATGACAGAAGCATGTTAGATGATCTTGCAAAGGAAAAAAACCTTCAGGTTGAAGAATTAGAAAAATATGATGAAAAGCCAAGGAGGCTTTTTGCTTCCCGCAGGGTAGGCGAGCATACAAATTCGATGGAGGAAATTGTTGCCCAGATGCAGTTTGATTATCTGCGGGAAAAGGCGGATTCAGGTGAATCTTTTGTAATTGTAGGGCGTTGTGCAGAAACGGTATTGCAGGGCAGGGAAGGGTTAATTTCCATTTTTATCCTTGGTGACACAGAGCAGAAAATTATGAGGATTGAAGAAAAATATCATTTAAGCAAGCAGGATGCCATTTTAAAGATTAAACGCCATGACAAGCATAGGAAACAGTATCATAACCGCCATTCTTCCGGGAGATGGGGAGATTCAAGGTACTATGATATCTGCATTAATGATAGTAAGCTTGGCGTAGATAAGACGACAGAAGTATTAATGTTTTTCATTGAAGAAAGAATAAAATGAGGATAATCCTATGATTTTTGATACACATGCACACTATGACGATCCGGTTTATGAGAAAGACAGGGAAGAACTTTTTGAGGCAATGCGCGCAGAAGGTGTTGGGATGATAACAGATATCGGGGCAGATATTGCGTCAACAAAAAAGGCGGCAGAGCTTAGCAATACCTATGAGTTTGTCTATGCAGCTGCAGGGGTGCATCCTTCAGAGGTATATTCTTTGGAAGAAGCAGATATGGATTTTTTGTTAGAAATGGCAAAAAATCCAAAAGTGGTTGCAATTGGTGAAATAGGACTGGATTATCACTATGAAGATACAGTGCGTGAAGTACAAAAAAAGTGGTTTATCCGCCAGCTTGAATTGGCAAAAGAGGTAAAACTGCCTGTTGTAATACACAGCAGGGATGCGGCGCAGGATACGTTGGATATTATGAAGGATATCCATGCTGAGGATATTGGCGGTGTTATCCATTGCTTTTCCTATGGATGGGAAATGGCAAAGATTTATCTGGATATGGGATTTTATCTGGGAATTGGCGGCGTTGTAACATTTAAAAATGCGAAAAAGTTAAAAGAGGTTGTGCAAAGGGCGCCAATGGAACGCCTGGTACTGGAAACCGACGCACCATATCTGGCTCCGGAACCATACCGAGGGAAACGGAACGCATCCCATTACCTGAAATATGTGGCGGAGGAAATTGCTGCTTTGCGCAGTATGGCGCTAGACGAAGTAATCCATATTACAGAAGAAAATGGAAAGCAGATGTATAGGATCAGGTAGAAAGGGCGTGCCAGAAATGGTAAATTTTGATACGCGGTCAAAGGGAAATATTCTGGAAAAGATTGTAAAGCAGGCGGGATTTTATGTTCCGTCTGTTTTGGCAATATGGCTGAATTATTTTGATTTTTAAGAAAGAGAGTTTATATGGCGACACTTGGAATACCACAGAATACAATTGAAATATTACAAAAATATGATTTCCACTTCCAGAAAAAGTATGGGCAGAACTTTTTGATTGATCCCCATGTTTTGGAGAAAATCATAGCTGCTGCCGAGGTTACCCCAGATGACTTTGTTCTGGAGATTGGGCCGGGGATTGGGACAATGACACAGTACCTTTGCGAAAATGCCAGGCGGGTTGCAGCAGTAGAGGTGGACCAGAAGTTGATTCCGGTTTTGGAGGAAACGCTGTCTGGATACCAGAATGTTACAGTAATCAATGAGGATATTTTAAAAATAGATGTAAATGAGTTGGCAGGGAAATATAATGGCGGCAAACCGATTAAAGTAGTGGCAAATCTGCCATACTATATAACAACACCGATTATTATGGGACTTTTTGAGGCACATGTGCCACTAAAGAGTATTACAGTGATGGTACAGAAGGAAGTAGCAGAGCGGATGCAGGCTGTGCCAGGGACAAAGGAATATGGTGCATTATCTTTGGCAGTACAGTATTATGCAAAGGCAGAGGTGGTGGCGAATGTGCCGCCAAATTGTTTTATGCCGCGTCCAAAGGTTGGCTCTGCGGTAATCCGCCTGGATTGCCATAAGGAAAAGCTGGTAGACGTAAAGGATGAGGCGTTTTTATTTCGTGTAATCAGGGCATCTTTTCATCAGAGAAGGAAAACGCTGTCAAACGGGCTGGGAAATGACATGTCTCTTGGCGTGACAAAGGAACAGGCAGCCCGGGCCCTGGGGCGGATGGGATTAGAACCCTCTGTTCGGGGCGAACGTTTATCATTGGAAGAGTTTGCGCAGTTAAGTGATATTTTGTGTATTTTAATGAATGATAAAGATTATTCTAACACGCTTTAAGTGCATATAAGAATAGTTTTTAATTTATAATGGAGGTTAATGATGGTTCAGGAGCGTTTAAAACAGCTTTGCAGTAAGATGGAAGAGCATTCGATAGATTTATATTTTATTCCAACGAGTGATTTTCATGGTTCAGAGTATGTTAGTGATTATTTTAAGGTAAGAGAATTTTTTTCCGGTTTTGATGGTTCGGCTGGGAATATGCTTGTGTCACAGAAAGAAACAGGGCTTTGGACAGATGGACGGTATTTTTTGCAGGCAGAAGCACAGCTTGGCCAGACTGGGATTGTTTTATATAAGTCTGGGCAAGAAGGCGTTCCTGAAATCAATGACAGGATTTTTTCCGAGATTCCAGAAGGTGGTACGCTTGCGGTAGATGGGCGTATGGTATCTGCAGCGTGGGCAGATGGAATGAGAAAAATGCTTGCAGGGAAAAATGCAAGGCTTGAGCTGTCACTTGATTTGCCTGGAGAGGTCTGGACAGGACGGCCTGGAATACACCATGCAAGGGCATGGCTTTTGGATGAGGAATTTACAGGGGAGAGCAGGCAGTCAAAGCTTGGGAGAATGCGTAGATATCTGGGGGAGAAAAAAGGAAGTATGATGGTTTTAACGTCCTTGGATGAAATTGCATGGCTGCTAAATATCAGAGGAAACGATATCCCATGCAATCCAGTAGTTTTATCATATCTAATTGTGCAGGAAAAGGAATGCCATTTCTTTGCCGGGGAAAATATTTTTTCTGCTTACGACAAAAATGAGCTGGAAAAGGATGGTATTGTTTTCCATGTTTATGAGGAGGTATATTCTTTTCTGCAAGAGATTTCTGAAAAAGAGAGGGTACTTCTTGATAAGCGGACGGTAAACGCGCATATTGTAAGATGTCTGCCAGAAAATGTTTCTGTTGTGGATATAGTGTGCCCTGTAATTAAGTGGAAGTCAATTAAAAACCCTACAGAGATTAAAAATGAGAGGGAAGCACATATCCGCGACGGGGTAGCAGTAACAAGATTTATTTGCTGGCTGAAACAAAATATAGATAAAATACCATTAACAGAGAAAATGGCTGCTGAAATCCTGGAAAAGTTCCGTCAGCAGGAAAGGGGATATTTGGGGGCAAGCTTTGACCCAATAGCAGGATATGCGGAACATGGGGCAATTGTCCACTATTCTGCAACAGACGAAACAAACGCTTACTTGACGCCGGAGAATTTCCTGCTGCTGGATACTGGTGGGCAGTATATGGAAGGGACGACAGATGTGACCCGCACAATTCTCCTTGGTGGAAAAGCGACTGCAGAACAGAAGAAGTATTATACTGCTGTATTACGTGGCAACCTGAACCTGTGCGCGGCAAAATTTATGTATGGATGTTCTGGCGTAACGCTGGATTATGCGGCAAGGCAGCCACTTTGGGATATGGGATGCGATTATAACCACGGCACAGGGCATGGGGTCGGGTACTTGCTAAATGTCCATGAAGGGCCAAATGCGTTCCGTTATAAAATTTTGAAAGAGCCAGGGCAGAATGCTATTTTAGAAGAAGGGATGATTACTTCGGATGAGCCAGGGATTTACCTGGAAGGGAAGTATGGAATCCGCTTGGAAAACCTGCTTCTATGTGTAAAACGGGAAAAAAATGAATTTGGCCAGTTTATGGGATTTGAACCTTTAACATTGGTGCCGTTTGAACGGGATGCAATTGATGTAGAACAGATGACAGAGAAGGAGCGTGGGCAGCTTAATGCATACCACCAAAAGGTTTATGAAATTATATCCCAGTTTTTGTCAAAAGAGGAGCAGGAATGGCTTGTCGATGCCTGTGCTCCAATATAAATATAGTTTTTATGCGTGAAAGGGCGTTTGGCCCTTTTTTCGTTGCCAGTATTTCATAAGGGGACATGTCACGGCATAATAAATAAGATATAAGCCTAATCCCGTAATGACGTCTAAAAAGGAGTGCTGTTTTAAAAACATGGTGGAAAGGCAAATTAAAACGCAAAGTGCCAGTGAAGCAGTATGCCATCCACGCCTGCCGCGGAACTTGTAGCTGGAGGTAAACGCAACATGGATAGCAATTGCATTATATACATGTATGCTTGGCAGAACATTTGTATTGGTATCGCTGGCATAAATAAATCCAATGATATCTGTAAAGATATTTTGCTCTGCAAATGCATCCGGGCGTAGGTTTTGCTCATTTGGGAACAGATAGTAAATCAGCAGGCAGGTGCTCATTCCAAGCATCAGCAAAATTACACATCGGTAATAGTCTTCTAAATGTTCCCTTTGGAAATATAGCCAGACAACAACAGCGGCGACATAGAGAAACCACAGGACATATGGAATTACAAAAATTTCACAAAACGGAATCCAATCGTCTAGTATGCAGTGGATATCCTGGAAGGGAATTCCATCCCTGGCCTCCAGCCAGTTAAAGCAGTGGAGGTAAACAGGGCAGTATATAATGAAAAGGATGTGTTTATTACGGTTAAGCAGTTCTTTCCAGTTCATAATAAATCCTTTCTTGCTTGTTTTGATTACCATTTTGGTGAGTGTTTCCAGTCAATATTTTTCCGGATGTAAGAAAAAGTGGCGTCTTCCCCTTGTTCCGCAAGCATATGGAGTAGTTTTTCCAGCAATTCTTTTGTATCTTTGTGGAGCGTATAATGTTCTTTGTTTTTATTATAATAACGTAGGGCAAAAGTATCATCGTAATTTTCCCTGTTATAATTTTTACTTGCTGCAACCCTGTCGCAGAACATTTCTAAAACATAACGCGTCGGCATGGGCATTCCTTGTAGGCCGTCAGAAGGATTTAGCGTCAAATCAATCCAGTATTCATAATGATGACGGTTTCTCCCTTTGTGGTGGAGCCAGGCAGAAGAATATCCTTTTACAGCTTTTTCCCCGAAGTTTGGGCTTTTTTTGCCGCCCTGGTAGTTTTTTACGCCTGCCCAGAATTCCACAGGGGAATATTTGGACCAGTCATGGACAATTCCTTGCTTATAAAGCCCAGCGCGGAAACAGTAATGGCGTACCAGGTTTTTATGGTGCAGGATTGTCCCAAGATGGCCCCAAAAATTGTTCCATAGATTCATAAGGTTTCTCCTTTTCGCCTTGCATAAAATATAAGCCAGACGCAAGGGCGCATGGATTTTTAAACATGCTTTAATATATCATATAACACAAATAATTACCAGTGTATGTTCCAGGCTGTTTTGGTAATTTAGAAAAAGTTAAGGTTTTCTTTTCTCCATTGTTTTGGGGTAGTTCCGATATATTTTTTAAAAGTGCGGATAAGGTGGCTGCAGTCGGCAAATCCTGTTTCCTGGCTGATGTATGTTAAATCCAGGTCGGTAAAGCGCAGTAAGTCAAGCACTTTATGGATACGGATAAATTCAATATATTCTTTACAGGATTGGTTGTAGGTGCTGCGGAAAAGCCTTGCAAAGTAAGAGTAGCTCATGTTGCAATGCGCCGCCAAATCTTGTACTTGCAGCGATTCATTATAATGGTTTTCAATATACTGGGTGATTTCTTCAAATGCCTGGCTGCCGGAGGCAGAATCTTGTTTTTTCCCCTCGGGTTTAATGTCCCGTTTTAGCCAGCTCCGCATAAAAAATGTCAAGAGGCTGGAAATAAGGGAGCTAACAGCAACATCATAGCCATATTCCTGCCGTTCTATTTCCTGTATGCAATCTGCCATCAGGGAAGAAGCAGGGAAGTCTTTCAGCATATCAGCAGAAAAAAAGATATTTTCTGCATGTTTTTCAAACGCGTATGCCAAGGTTTTGGAAAATTGTGCCTTAAAGCGGTTGTTGGCATAGAGGAAGTTCAGGTCAAACTTTAAGACATCATAGCAGATAGGTTCTTCTATCTGTGGCATAGCAGCAGAAACAGGGTATATTGCATTGTGCGCCGGGTTAGGGAGCGGCCTTCCGGGTTTTGCAAATACGTGGCATTGGGAGGCCGTTTTATTAAAATTATACCCAGAGGGGGCGTTTGTATCATAAAGCAGGTCAACAGAGTGCAGTTTCTGCGGGCAGAAAATTATCAGGTCGCCGGGGTGCATTGTATAGACGGCATCGTCGCATGTGGCTTCCACAGAGCCTTCTTTTATATAAAGTATTTCAATGAAGTAGTGCCAATGGGGCAGGATTGGGAAATTTCCAGGCGCCGGGATATGCAGGAAAGCTTCCATAGGCTGGTTCAGCCTGTCTGTGTATTCAAACATATTTTTCATCGTGACCTCCAGGATAGGTTTGTTCTATTTTCTTATCAGTCTATTCTATCATTTGCAGACGTATATTTCTACAATGAAACAATTACACCATCAAATAAAAAAGGGAATGCTGGCACATTTCCCCAGGCGTTTTTTTGCTTTGTGTGAAAGAATTACTGATACAGAAAGAAAGGGGATGATATTTTGACACCAATGAAATGGTTTTATTCTTTTTTAAAGAGATACAGGTGGCGTATGGCAGTAGGGATGGCGCTAGTTACAATTTTGGCGGCAGCAGCGTTAACTGGGCCATACATATCAAGGCTGATTGTGGATAATGTAATCCAGGGTGGGCAACATGAGCTGATGGGGCCGTTGATTGGCCTGCTAGTCGGCCTTGTTGTTGTGAAAGGGGTTTGCCGCGTGACATCACAGGTATTGTTTGAAACAAGTTCCCAGGGCGTACTGTTTATGATGCGCGATAAGGTTTACCGTAAGCTTCTTCAGGAAGATTTTGCTTTTTATAATAAAAACCGCACTGGGGATTTGATGAGCCGGCAGACAGGCGATATGGATGCAATCCGCCATTTTGTGGCATATGTAATTTATACAGTCTATGAAAATGTGCTTTATTTTGTACTTTCAATTGTGATGATTTTCCAGACGAATATGCCGCTTGCATTTTGCATGGTATTGGTACTGCCTTTGTCCGCCTTGACTGTCTTAAAACAGCAGAGTAGGGTAAAGCCGGCATTTAAAAGATGCAGGGATGCATTTTCCAGCTTGAATGCGTTTGTCCAGGAAAATATCAGTGGAAACCGCGTAGTAAAAGCATTTGCAAAAGAAGATTATGAGATGGAGAAGTTTGCGGCGGAAAATGATAAATACCGTGAGGCGGAACTTGGAGCGTCTGAAATTTGGAAAAAATACGTCCCAGTATTTGAGTTTTTGTCTTATCTGCTCATGATTATCCTGATGTTGGTTGGTGGTGTAATGGTGATAAAAGGGCAGATGACAATGGGCGGCCTGGTGGCGGTAAACGGATATTTGTGGATGCTTACGACGCCTTTGCGTATGGCTGGCTGGTGGGTTAATGACATACAGAGGTTTACTACATCTGTAGAGAAAATATATGATACTTATTCTGCAGAACCAGATGTAAAATGCCCTAAACAGGCAGTAAAAAGAAAGCATTTGGAAGGAAATATTGCATTCCGCAATGTTTCTTATAGTGCAGAGGATGAAGATATCTTGCAGCAAATTGATTTTGAAGTGGAGAAAGGCCAGACAGTTGGGATTATTGGGACGACTGGTTCCGGCAAGTCAACGTTGATTAACCTCTTGTGCCGTTTTTATGATGTGACGGAAGGCGAGGTTTTGGTGGACGGCATCAATGTAAAGGATATGGATTTATATGATTTGCGTGACAATATCGGGATTGCCATGCAGGATGTTTTTCTGTTTTCGGATACGATAGAAGGGAATATTGCCTATGGGAAGCCGGAATGCAGTTTCGAACAGGTAAAAAAGGCAGCAAAAATGGCGGACGCCAATTTGTTTATCCAGGAAATGCCGGAGGGTTATGATACGATGGTCGGTGAAAGGGGCGTAGGGCTGTCCGGTGGGCAGAAGCAGCGTATTTCACTGGCGAGGGCGCTTTTAAAAGAGCCGGCAATCTTGGTGCTTGACGATACAACTTCAGCGGTTGATATGGAGACAGAAAGTTATATCCAAAAGCAGTTGGAGAACATTAACCATTCCTGTACAATCTTTATTATTGCATACCGTATTTCTTCTATTATGGATGCGGACCAGATTTTTGTATTGGATCAGGGAAAGATTATAGAGAGGGGGACGCATCGTGAGCTTTTAAGCCAGGGCGGGTATTACGCGACGGTTTATAAGCACCAGTTCCCAATGAAGGAGGCTTAGTATGGCAAGGAACCGTTATGATATGGATGAGGTTTTAGAGGAAAAGTTTGATATCAACCAGGTAAAGCGGCTGGCACATTATATTGTCCCTCATAAAAAGAAGATGTTGATTGCACTTTTTTTAATGCTGTCATCCTCTTTCCTGACTACATTTATTCCTAAGTTTATACAGTTGGAGATGGACGTTTATATTCCGGCAGGGGATACGGAAGGGATTATAAAGCTGTCTGTTTTAACAGCGGCAATCTGTATTTACCTTGTTGCCTGCCTCAGGCTGAAGATTAACCTGACGATGCAGGTGGGGCAGGATGTCATCCATCAGCTCCGGGAGGATATATTTTCGCATTTGCAGGAGCTTCCATTCAGCTATTATGATGAAAGGCCGCATGGGAAGATTCAGGTAAGGGTTGTGAATTATGTCAATAACCTGAGTGATATTTTATCAAATGGTATTTTACAGACAATTACGGATTTGTTTAACTTGTTTTTCATTATAGGGTTTATGCTGAGCATGAGCGTGCGCCTGACGCTGTTATGCTTGTGTGGGCTTCCGGTGCTGTTATTGTTTATTATAATCATTAAGAAGAAACAGCACCGTGCTTGGCAGATTCAGAGCAACAAGCAGTCCAACCTGAATGCCTATATTGCGGAAAGCATTAATGGAATCCGTGTAACGCAGGCTTTTGTAAGGGAGCGGGAAAATACACATATTTTTAACCAGCTTAGCAGGAAATACAGGGATACCTGGTTAAATGCAGTCTATTATGGTTTTGCGGTAGGGCCGGTTGTGGATTTGATTTCTACTGCCACGACAGCATTTATTTATGTGCTGGGCGTGTCTTATATTGCAGATGGCGCTAAGTTTGGGATTAGTGTTGGCGTATTGGTTGCATTTACTTCTTATATTACTCGGTTCTGGGCGCCAATTAATACGATTGCTGGATTTTACAATAATGTTGTGACAGCCGTTTCTTATTTGGAAAGGATTTTTGAAACAATTGATGAGCCGGTAGAAGTAAAAGATACGCCAGGGGCGGGGCAGATGCCAGAAATCCAGGGAGATGTGGAATTTGAAAAGGTAAATTTCAGTTATGAAGACGGCGTGCCTGTGCTGCAAAATGTCAGTTTCCATGTAAAGAGAGGGGAAACAATCGCTTTTGTTGGCCCAACTGGCGCAGGAAAAAGCACAATTGTGAATTTAATCAGCCGTTTTTATAATGTAGATTCTGGCAGGATATTGGTGGATGGGACAGATATCTCAGGGGTAACGCTCCATTCCCTGCGCAGCCAGATGGGCATAATGATGCAGGATAGCTTTATATTTAGCGGCACGATTATGGATAATATCCGCTATGGGAATAAAACTGCCACAGATGAGGAAGTAATCCGTGCCGCAAAAACAGTTTGTGCACATGATTTCATAATGCAGATGGAAAATGGCTACCAGACAGAGGTAAACGAACGGGGAAGCCGTTTGTCTGTTGGGCAGAGACAGTTGATTTCCTTTGCCAGGGCTCTTTTGGCAGACCCTGCAATCCTGGTGCTGGATGAGGCGACTTCAAGCATAGATACGGAAACGGAACTTGTACTGCAGGAAGGACTTGACCATCTTTTGGAAGGCAGGACTTCATTTATTATTGCCCATAGGCTATCAACAATCCAAAATGCAGACTGCATAATGTATATTAGTGATGGCGGAATAGCAGAAATGGGGACACATGAAGAACTTATAGAGAAAAAAGGAAAGTATTTCGAACTTTGTATGGCGAAATAAAGGTTGTTTCTGGCTGAAAGATTTGTTATGATAATAAAGCGAAAAGTTTTTGTAGCATATGCAAAAACCATATGCTACAAAAGCTATAATTTCGCTTTGAAAAAATGCAAGGGCAGCATTTTTCTAATATCTAACAATAAAAAAGAGAAATGAAAACTCTAAACTCATGAGCAAAAGAATAAGCTGCGGAAGCAGCGACAGACAGCGGAGCTGTCTAGTTTTGCGAATGAGGAAGGAGTTGCTGGGAATAGTAACTTTGGATAGTGGTTTTGAGGGCAGCATGGGAACGAGGTAATTATGTATACATTTGAGAGCAGGGTAAGGTATAGTGAAATTGCAGAGGATGGGCTTCTTGCCCTCCCTGCAGTAATTGATTATATGCAGGACTGTACAAACTTCCAGTCAGAGGATTTGGGCGCTGGCCTGGGATATCACAAAGAACGTGGATTGATGTGGGTGTTAAATTCTTGGCAGGTGGTGATGGAACGGTATCCAGCTATGGGGGAAAAGATTACGGTTGGGACGCAGGCATATGCCTATGAAAAGATGTTTGGATACCGTAATTTCCTGATTACGGATTCCTCTGGGGAAAGCATTGCGAAGGCAAATTCCATCTGGGTCTTAATGGATTTAAAAAAAGGCCGCCCAATGATGGTAACGCCGGAAATTGGCGATATTTATGGGAAGGCAGAACCATTGCCGATGGAATATGCACCACGTAAGATTAAAGTGCCGGGAGATGGAACCAACCGGCAGAAATTTGTTGTCCACAGTTTTCAGCTTGATACAAACAAGCATGTAAACAACCGTCAGTATGTTCAAATGGCGATGGAATGTTTAAACAAAGAGGATAAGGTGAAAGAACTGCGTGTGGAGTATAAAAAGCAAGCAGTGCTTGGGGATGAAATATATCCATCTGCCTGCCAGGTAAATGAGAAAGAAGTGATTGTATCATTAAATGCAGTGGGGGGAGTTGCATTTGCTGTGGTACAGTTTTTCCTTTTCTAAACAAAAGGGGGAATTGGGATGGTCATCAGCATCATAAGCTTGGTTGTAGGGATTGCAAGCCTGTTATATTTTGCAGGTTATGTAATTTGGAATGGGATTAATAATTCTTTTTTATATTTTTGGATGTTCCTTGGTATATCTGGCATTGCATATCCGGCGTTGCACCGTATGATTTTGCAGCGTGGGGCAGTATTTTGGAGACGGGCAGAGCAGATAGCCTTGGGGGCAATTTTGATATGTACTGTTATTATAATTGGGATTGTAGGGATTCTAGTTTCAGAAGGGAAGGAAGAGCCTTCGGCGAATGCAGATTA
Source organism: uncultured Lachnospiraceae bacterium (assembly GCA_910586605.1). Taxonomy (GTDB): domain Bacteria; phylum Bacillota; class Clostridia; order Lachnospirales; family Lachnospiraceae; genus Butyribacter. The sequence continues at coordinate 21,237 of CAJUJR010000019.1, forward strand.
TGTAATTGTACTTGGGGCGCATGTATTTGGCGAGCGTATGAGCGCAAATTTAAGGTACCGTGTTGAAGCGGCATATGGTTATTTAAAGAAAAACCCTGATACAAAGGTAGTTTTATCCGGCGGCCAAGGGCAGGGAGAGGAGATTACTGAGGCTGAGGCAATGCGCCGTTATCTTGTACAGGAAGGGATAGAAGAAGACAGGATTCTGATTGAGGGAGATTCTGTGAATACAGAGGAAAATATAAAAAATAGCGCTGAACTGATTGGGGATAAATCAAAAAAAGTGGTTATTGTAAGCAACAGTTTCCATATTTATAGGGCAAAGGGGATTGCAAAAAAGCAGGGATATACAGATATAGAAGGCCTTGGCTGTAAAATCCATCCATATTCTATCCCAAATGCTTATGTCAGGGAAGCAGTTGCAGTTATAAAATATAAGATTTGTAGACAGATTTAAATTGTGGCACAGGCTATAACCATTATTTTCAGATAGATTGTGGAGTGAAAAGCAAATGGCGGATTTAAAAGAGAAAGGTAAAAAGGGGTTTGGAAACATTTTACGGAAGAACGAAGCCATACCAGCAGCAGGGCAGGCAGAATCTAGGGTAATAGGGGCGAAGCAGGAAAAACAGGGATGGGCAGCAGTTACAAAACCAGATTTCCATATGATGTGTATTGTTTTTATGGGAATTTTTGTTATATTCGTAATGGTCTGGGGCGTCTGCCAGAGCATTAAGTCAATTAATGCATCTATGGGGGCAGATGGCCAGTCTATATTAAAGGTTGAAGATAATTCTGAAAATGCTGGAAAATCGATTGACGTAGATGCTTTAGCCCAAAAGATATTGGATAATGTGGCATTTGAAGCAGAGCTGAATAAACTGGATGACTCTGTTGCAGAAGGCATGGTAGGGATGGCTGAAGGGACAAAGCTCCAGATTTATATGGGCAATGGCACATTTGCAGATGAGCTTCTTATTATGACGTCGAGGGATGAGGTTTCGGCAAAGAAGAATATGGAGCATGTGAATGCCCATCTGAAAGAGACAGCAGCAACGTTCCGCGATTATCTTCCGGAGGAGGCAAAGAAAGTAGAGGATGCGGTTAGTATCCGCTGTGGCTGTTATGTCATAGTATGCATTACATCAGATTATGAAACAGCAGAAAAAACCATTAACTCGGTGATAAAGGAATAGATGCGATGAAGCGAAAAGTGATATATCTGGCGGTGGGGGTCGGAATTATCGCGGCAATAGGGGCAGCCAGGACATATGAAGAAAGCCTTGCAAGGCAGGCAGGATATCTTGGACCGGAAGTTATCTTTTATAGGGAAAGTGCATCAGCCAGTGAGCCAGGGGACGCCAGGGCATCTGCCGGTCTGGCGTCAGATAAAAAGAAAAAAGCAGGGACGGAAAAATCACCATCGCCGCCGCCGGCTGTTACTACAGCCCCTTTTCCAACAGCAAGCCCTGAAAAAAAAGGTTATGAAGAGATTTTAAGTGATGGTAAGATTAAGGTTTATGATACTGCCACGGTTGTTTTGGACGATTCCGCTTATGAACTCTATACTTATGTGAACAGTGCGGCAAGCCGTTATGCAAAGGCAGTAAATAAGTTTACAAGAAACCTGGATTCTAGCGTAAAGGTTTATAACATGGTCGTTCCAACCAGCGTGGGCATTACATTTCCAGACAATAAAAGGAAGTCGTTGAATTCTTCCTCACAAAAAGAAGCGCTGGAGGATATAGAACATAAGCTTTCTGGAAGGGAGGTTTTTGTATCGCTTTATGACAAGTTAATGCGCCACCGGACAGAGTATATATTTTTCCGGACAGACCATCATTGGACTTCCTTGGGGGCTTATTATGCGTATGAAGCTTTTTGTGAGGCAAAGAATATGGCGCCAAATCAGCTTCATGAGTACAAAGTAAAGAAAACAGAAAATTTTACAGGGTCGTTTTACCGGGAAACTTATAATGATAAAAATTTGCGGGCTGATACCTTAGAGGCGATTTACCCCAAAAGCCAGCAGCTCTCTATGAAATATACGACAACGGAAGGGAGCGTAATCAGCGCGCCAGTAATTGATGATGCCGGTAAATATGGCTCCGGTATGAAATACAGCGCTTATATTGCCGGGGATAACCCTTATACAGTAATTCAAAATAAAGGTTTAACAGACGGCTCTTCCTGTGTAGTGGTAAAGGAATCTTATGGGAATGCATTAGTGCCATTTCTGGCGGACCATTACCAGACAATTTATGTGATAGATTACCGGTACTGGGAAGGGAAACTTGTTGATTTTGTAAAAGAAAATAAAACAAGAGAGGTTATTTTGGTAAATAATATTTCCATGACGAGAAACTCATATTTAATAGGCAAACTGACGTCTTGCCTGAATAATTAGGGAGCGGGGGGAACATGGTTTTTAGCAGTTTGATTTTTTTATGTTTATTTTTGCCTATTGTTTTAGTGCTGCATATGCTTTGCCCGATGAAATACAGGAATCTTCTGCTGCTGTTGGCGAGCCTTTTTTTCTATGCATGGGGAGAACCGCGTTATATTTTAATTATGCTGTTTTCAACAGTATTTGATTATGCGAATGGCAGGTTTTTGGAATATTTCGGGGACAGGAACCAGCCAAAGGGGAAAAAAGGGATTCTAGCCCTTTCGGTAGCGGGAAACCTTGGCATCCTGTTTTTCTTTAAATACAGCAACTTGTTAATCCATTCGTGGAACCAACTTACAGAATCGCATTTGGCAGCATTGGAGATTGCCCTTCCAATTGGGATATCATTTTATACATTTCAGACAATGTCTTATACAATTGATGTTTACCGGGGAAAAGTTAAGGCACAACACAATTTTATAGATTTTGCAATGTATGTCAGTATGTTCCCGCAATTAATTGCAGGGCCGATTGTGCGTTACCAGTATATTGAAAACCAGCTTTCTGGCAGGGATACAGGCGCAGAGCGTTGGGTGAAAGGGATGCAGCGTTTTTTGGTTGGGCTTGGGAAAAAAGTGATTTTTGCAAACCAGATTGGTTTGTTGTGGAATAATATTCTGCAAGGGGATTTCCATTCACTGAGCATGGCAGAGGCATGGCTTGGGGCAATTGCATTTACATTCCAGATTTATTTTGATTTTTCTGGATATTCGGATATGGCAATTGGGCTGGGGCATATGTTTGGCTTTACGCTTCCGGAAAACTTTGGGCATCCATATAGCTCGAAAAGCATTACAGAATTCTGGAGGCGTTGGCATATTACGCTTGGGGCGTGGTTTCGTGAATATGTCTACATCCCGCTTGGGGGAAACCACAAGGGAAGGCAAAGGCAGATTGCCAATTTATTTATTGTATGGTTCCTTACAGGGCTGTGGCATGGTGCGAGCTGGAATTTTGTTTTATGGGGGATGTATTTCTTCGTAATACTTCTGGCAGAAAAATTATTTTTGCTGAAAGAAATGGAACGGTGGCCGGAAATTCTGCAGCATTTCTACGCAGTATTTTTTATTACTGTGGGATGGGTACTATTTTCCATTGAAGATTTTAGTAAGATGGGATTTTACCTACAGGTTATGTTTGGCATGAAAAATCCATTTTTCAATGAAACAGCTATCTATTACTTACAGACATATGGGATTTTCTTGGCTGTACTGGCGGTTGCGTCCTCACGCCTTCCAATCCGGTTGGTATACAAGCTGCGGAGGCATATGCTCCGTGTGGAAACAGAGTTTGCAATAAAAAAAGGGAAGAAGGCAGAGTTTATTGTGTACAGTATGTATACGCTGCTTATTCTTTTAGTTAGCATTGGGCTGCTAATCAGCGGTTCTTATAATCCTTTTTTATATTTCCGCTTTTAAGGGCTGCCACCATTTTGGGAGTAAGTTTTGGGTACTTACAGCGTGTAGCTGAAATCGGATAGAATGGGACAGAAAGCAGGGATGAGAGTGGATATGAAAAATTACTACCATACGTTTATTGTAATTGTTTTTGGGATTATTGCATTTTTTGGTTTGTTTTCTATTTTATTACCTGAGAAAGGGTATTCAGAAAATGAAAACAGGTATTTAAAGCAATTTCCTAAGGTACAGGCAAAAAATGTTTTATCAGGGGATTACCAGGAACAGTTTGAAAAGTCATTTAGCGACCAGTTTTTAGGCCGGGATGCCTGGATGAAGGGCGCTACAACAGTAAAAAGGGCAGCAGGGTTCCAAGAGGTTTCTGGGGTTTATTTTGGGAAAAGCGGACATTATATTACAAAGACAGTCCAGGAAGATATAGACCAGAAACGATACCTAAGGAACCTGCGTTATGTGGAATATCTTGGGGAAACCTGCGGCGGTGCTGCAAGTACAATTTTGGTGCCTTCCCCAGGGACGGTTTTAAGGGATAAAATACCAAACCATGCCCCATATTATAATGCGGATGAGATGTACCATGAAGCAGGGATTGTATTAAAAAAAGCAAAAAATGTGGATGTGCGTTCCGAAATAAAGGAATATGCCAAACAGAACCAGGTATATTATAAGACAGACCATCATTGGACGTTATTAGGCGCTTATGCGGCATACAGCGCATATTGTGATGCAAACCAGATGGTTAAACATACCTATGGGTATTTTGCAGCAAAAAAGATATCTGAGGACTTCCTAGGGACAACATACTCCAAAATAATGCCATTAAATGCCCAAAAAGATACGATGTATGCAGCAACAAATGTCCCGCCTGCTACGGTTGTTTATGACGGCATGGAAAGAAGCGGCATTTATGATGTGGAAAAGCTGACGCAAAAAGATAAATATGGTTATTTTTTTGGCGGGAATTATGGTGAAGTATCTATTACTATGAATGAGAAGGCAGAAAAGAAGCTTTTGGTAATAAAGGATTCCTATGCAAATAGTTTTGTGCCGTTTTTAATGGAAAGTTTTGACCAGATTACCATGATTGATTTGCGGTATTATAAAAAGTCGGTACAGAAGCTGTTAGAGGAGAATAACTATGGGCAGGTTCTTGTTTTATATGAATTAAGTAATTTTGCCCAAGATACGAATCTTTATAAATTAGTATACTGACACAGTTTCAGGAGTGTGGTATACTATAGTTGTTATAAACCGTAGTTTCTAGGGATGCATCCTGCGGTTTTAGATACGCTTTAGAGGATGGCCGTGATTAGTAAATGACATGGAGGCTGAAGATGAAGAAAAGAAGAATACTGGCGGTTATTTTAACCGGGATAATCCTTGCGGCATGCATGCCAGGGATACATGTTCCAGCATCGGCAGGAAATATCAGCAGGATTTTACAGGAAAAAGATACAGATAAAGTGCAGTGGCCAGCAGGACCAAAAAAAAAGGGGCTTTCAAGTGATTCGGCAATCCTTATGGAACTATCTACCGGACAGATATTATATAAGAAAAATATTAATAAAAAGCATTACCCTGCCAGTATTACGAAAATCCTGACTGCCATGCTGACAGCGGAAAATTGTTCTAACAATGAGGTGGTTACATTTTCGGAAGAAGCGGTTTATGGGATTGAACCGGGAAGTTCCACTGTATATACCGAAGTGGATGAGAAACTGACGATTGAACAATGCCTTTATGCCATTATGTTAGAGTCGGCAAATGAGGTGTGCCTTGGCGTTGGGGAATATATTTCCGGTTCAGCCGATGCATTTGTAGATAAAATGAATGAGCGTGTGAAAGAACTTGGCCTAAAAGGGACACATTTTAATAATCCAAATGGCCTGCCTGACCCGAAGCATTACACTACAGCATATGACATGGCAGTGATTGCGCGCGAGGCGATGAAAAACCCGACGTTCCGTAAAGTAGCAGGGACAAGGAGTTATCAGATGCCCAAGACAAATAAGCATAAGGCGCGTTTTTGGAATAACCACCATCAGATGATTAATGGCTACCAATGGCCAAAATATGAATATAAATACTGTATTGGTGGGAAGACAGGTTATACAAATATATCAAGGAATACTTTGGTAACTTACGCAGAAAAGGACGGCATGGAGCTGGTATGTGTGATTATGCGTGCAGATGGCCCTAAACAGGGAGAACCAAATGAATATACAGATACTACTTCCCTCTTGAATTTTGGTTTTGAGAATTATAGGAAGTATACGGTGGATGAACAGACAAGTGATATAAATAAAGACCTGTTTAACAATTATGACAGTTATTTTGATTCTGATGCATCGCCAGTCCACCTTGCAAGCGAATCATCGGTAGTCCTGCCGAAGGGAGTAAAGCTTTCACAAGCGAAACAGAAGGTTTCATATAATAAAGATGTTAAGCTTGAAGCAGGAGATAACATAATTGGCAGCGTAACGTATTCCTATGGCGGGAGAATGGTTGGCTCTACCAACATAATATATACGAAGACGGAAGATTCTGCCGGAAAACACCTTGACGCAGCTTCCCGGAAGGTTGTAGGTGAAGAGATACAGGAGTTAAAGGATTCCGCAGAAAAGGATAAAGAGAAGGAAAATATCTGGCGGAAGTGGAGAAAGGTAAAAGATGCTATGGTTGGATTTTTCAAAATCGGTGCAGTGCGGGTTATTGTGTTAGTAATCGCTGTGGCTGCTGTGGCTGCCCTTCTGGTTTTCCTGCTGCGCCATGTACAGATGCCGAGGCTTCGGAGGAGGCGCAGACGTTCTCCTGGCGGTTACAGGAGCAAAAGGGCAAGGAGGCGCAATGCAAGGAATTCACATAACCACTGGAGCAGCAGAGGCTCTGGCAGGCGCAGGACACGGCGCAATATGAGTAAATATTATGAAAGGAAGCCTGTGAAATCCGGTTCGCCGCGCGAACGGCGGAGCAGAGGGCTTACTTACCATAAAAACCATAAAAAAACAAGGGAAAGTTTTGGGAAAAATTTCTTTGACTTTTAATAGATTTAAAAACGGGCCATGTCGGAAGACATGGCCCTATGGTATTTAACAGGATACTTCCTGTAATAGCCATTGCAGCAGCATAATGTGATATTCTTCATCCTTGATTATCCTTGCCAGTACAGCATTGACGCAATCGTCATGTATTGCTTTCATATGCATACGGTACTGCCTAATTGCTGCTTTTTCAGATTCAATATCTGCTAAAAGCATTTTTTTGGTATTTTCGGGGATATTCAAGTATTCTGGAGACCACATGTGCTGTTTTCCATCACGGTGATGGGCAGAAAAGCTGAGCTTACCGCCTAGTAAGCAGATTAATTGCCCTAATTTTTGTAAATGTATCATTTCTGCTACTGCAATTCCTAACAGGGTTTTTGCAATAGGGCATTTTTCATAGGACAGGCGGTTTTCATTGTTAATGTACTGCGTAATTGCAGACAGTTCTGAGACAGCTCCACAGTAGTCGATTTGGAGAAGGCTGGCATAGGAAGGGTTTTGCTCCCTTACCTGGAGCGGAGGGTAGGGCAGCGCTGCCATAATTGGGCTGATTCCTGCAAAGTTACAGCTGTTAGTCAGTGTTTTAGCATTTTCATCCATAATAATCCTCATTTCTGTACTGGTTTTCTATGTATTAATAAGATATGAATGTACCATAAGGATGTGCCTGTTGACCTGGCTATTTAATTATGATAAGTTTAAATCAGGAAAAAATATCAGAACGTGATTAAAATATTTCAGACAAAGGGAGGAGAGTTATGAAAAATTATTCAGAGGATGGAAGCAGGCAGTACCATATCCAGGTGGCAGATGGGGAAGTTGGCAGATATGTGATTTTGCCGGGAGACCCCAAAAGATGTGAAAAGATAGCGCAATACTTTGATAACCCGGTATTGGTTGCAGACAACAGGGAATACGTAACATATACAGGGACATTGGATGGGGTAAAAGTCAGTGTTACTTCAACGGGTATAGGAGGGCCATCGGCAGCGATTGCAATGGAGGAGCTTTGTCGGTGCGGTGCGGATACGTTTATCAGGATTGGGACATGTGGCGGTATGCAGCCGGAAGTAAAAAGTGGCGATGTTGTAATTGCTACCGGGGCAATCCGGATGGAGGGCACAAGCAGGGAATATGCACCAATTGAGTTTCCGGCAGTGCCAGACCTGGCTGTTACAAATGCCCTGGCGGCTGCGGCAGGAACGAAAGGTTTTCCGTTCCATACAGGCGTCGTGCAAAGTAAAGATTCATTTTATGGGCAGCATGAGCCGGAAACGAAGCCGGTAAGCTATGAGCTGGTAAATAAGTGGGAAGCCTGGAAAAGGCTTGGCTGCCTGGCGTCTGAAATGGAATCTGCGGCGCTTTTTGTTGTGGCAGGTTATCTTCATGTCAGGGCAGGCGCATGTTACTTGGTTGTTGCAAACCAGGAAAGAGAGAAGCTCGGGCTGGAAAATCCGGTTGCACATAATACAGATATGGCAGTCCAGGTTGCAGTTGAGGCAGTCCGTAGGTTAATCCAAGAGCGTATTGGAGAATGAATTTATAAACACATCTGAAAGGCAGAGAACATAAAAATAGAAGAGAGGGGATAGGAAACCATGGGGTATCAGGAAATGGATAGAAAAATAGCAGAAAAAATGGTAGAACTTGCAATCGGGCAGCTTGCATATTCTTATGCGCCTTATTCAGGGTTTAAGGTTGGCGCTGCACTGCTGGCAGAAAATGGGAAATTTTACACAGGCTGCAATATTGAAAATGCCGCTTATACACCGACAAACTGTGCGGAACGGACGGCCTTTTTTAAAGCAGTCAGCGAGGGGGAGCGGGCGTTTTGTGCTATTTGTATTGTTGGAGGGAAGGATGGCGTTTTAACAGGCTATACGGCGCCTTGCGGCGTATGCAGGCAGGTTATGATGGAGTTTTGCAACCCCAATACATTTCAGGTGATTTTGGCTGTCAGCAAGGAGAAATATAAAATTTTTACCTTAAAAGAATTGCTTCCATTGGGATTTGGGCCAGAAAATTTGGTATAAATGTAAATATTACTTCGGCGGTTAAATAGCAACGACAGCATTATAAGGTTGGAACATAAAATAAGGAATTGCAGGAGGTGGCATAGAAATGGAGAAATATAAACGGATTTTTGTTATTGTCCTTGATTCGCTTGGGATTGGGGCAATGCCAGATGCGCCTAAATTTGGCGACAATGGGGTAGATACGTTTGGGCATATTTTAGAAAAAATGGGGGCTTTGGAGATTCCAAACCTGAAAAAACTTGGGATGTTAAACCTTCATACAGCGGGCAAGATGGAGGCAGCCTCAAAACCAATTGGGCGGTATATGCGCCTTGGCGAGGAAAGTAATGGAAAAGATACGATGACTGGGCATTGGGAGATGATGGGGATTAAGACCGAAAAACCGTTTCAGACTTTTACGGATACCGGTTTTCCACCAGAACTTATTGCAGAGTTAGAAAAACAGTGCGGGAAAAAGGTGATTGGCAATAAGAGTGCAAGCGGAACAGAAATTATAGAGGAGCTTGGCGAGGAGGAGATTAATACAGGGGCAATGATTGTCTATACCTCTGCGGATTCTGTGCTGCAGATTTGCGGCAATGAAGAGACATTTGATTTGGAAAACCTATACCGCTGCTGTAAAATTGCAAGGGAAATTACAATGAAAGATGCGTGGAGAGTAGGCCGTGTGATTGCAAGGCCGTATATTGGGAAAAAGAAAGGGGAGTTTAAGCGGACAAGCAACCGCCATGATTATGCATTGAAGCCTTCCGGGTTAACGGCTTTAAATGCGTTAAAGGACAATGGGCTGGATGTAATCGGCGTAGGGAAAATTAATGATATTTTCTGCGGGGAAGGGATTACAGAGACGCACCGTTCAGAAAGTTCTGTTCATGGCATGGAGCAGGCCATTGAGATTTGTAAAAGAGAGTTCCATGGACTGTGTTTTGTCAATCTTGTCGATTTCGACGCTTTGTGGGGACACCGCAGGAATGTAGAAGGGTATGGGAAAGAGATAGAGAAATTTGATAAAAACCTGGGTGTTTTGTTAGAAGAATTAAAAAATGATGACCTTTTGATTATCACGGCAGACCACGGGAACGATCCGACATATACTGGCACAGACCATACAAGGGAGTATGTTCCGTTTATTGCATATGCAAAAAGCATGGGGGATGGCGGGGCGCTTGAAAATAAAGATACCTTTGCAGTCATTGGCGCAACTGTCGCAGATAATTTTGGCGTACCTATGCCAGAAGGGACAATTGGAAGTTCTATTTTGGAAAAGCTGCTTTAAGGAGGCTGACATGGGCAAGAGGGGAAAACTTCTTATTGTAGAAGATGAGGAAACGATCCGTAAGGAGCTGGAAAGTTATTTGTTGGCGTCAGGCTATGAAGTCTCGTCTCTTTTCGATTTTTCAAATGTTTCTGCTGATATCCTGGCAGAAAACCCGGATTTGGTACTGCTGGACGTCAATCTTCCTGGGGTAGATGGACTGGATATCTGTGGACAGATACGGAAAAGTTCACAGACGCCGATTATTTTTGTAACAGGTAAAAATACATCGGCTGATGAATTAAGCTGTATTTTAAGCGGTGGGGACGATTACATTTCCAAACCATATGAACTTCCGGTTTTAATGGCGCGGGTTGCAGCCGTATTACGGCGGACGCTTGGAAAACAGGATGCAGATTCTACAAAACTGGAATATAAAGGAGTCTTATTAGATATCGCATCAGCACAAATATCTAAAGGGAGGCAGGTGCGGGAACTGACGAAAAATGAGTTAAAAATACTCCACTGCCTATATCAGCATCCAGGAGAAATTGTACCCAGAATGGATCTCGTTGACTATTTATGGGATAATGAAGTTTTTATTGACGATAATACACTAAGTGTAAATGTTACCAGGATAAGGAAAAAGCTGAATGAAATTGGGGCGTCTGATTTTATAGAAACAAAACGGGGGCTGGGCTACCGGGTATAGGCAGAAAGGGAAGAAGATGCATTTTGGAGATTATTGTAAAAGCAAGGCGGGGACAGTGCTGTTAAATGCTGCCGCCTTGCTGGTATTATCTGTGTTCTTATATTTGGTAAATAATTCAGGGACAACCATTTTTTTAATTGACGCTGTGTGGGGATTGGTATTGTTTCTTTTCCTTTGTGCTGAATATTTTTCCAGGAAAAAATATTTTTCAGAAATAATGACTGTCCTTGGCGGGCTGCCGCAAAGATACCTGATTGCAGAGGTGATGAAACCGGGGTATCGGCTGGAGGATAAATTATACTGGGAGATATTAAGGAAATCTAATAAGTCTGTTATTGAGGAAATCCATAAACTAGAATGCAGCCAGAAGGAATATAAGGAATATATTGAAAGCTGGATACATGAGGTGAAAACACCGATTACGGCAATCAGGCTGATTTGTGGAAACCATAAGGAAGAGTTTACAAAGAATATACTGTTTGAATTGGATGGAATTGAGAATGAGGTGGAAAAAGTATTATATTATGTCAGGATGGAGCAGGTATACCAGGATTATCTAATCCATCCTGTTCATTTGCGTGAAGTTGTGCTGTCAGCAATCCGTGCTGAAAAAAGGCATTTTATCCAATGCAGAATGCAGATAGATTTGGATATGCCAGAACTATCTGTGCCTACCGATGAAAAATGGGCAGAGTTTATTATAAAGCAGATTTTTTCCAATAGCATGAAATATCGGAGAGAAACAGGGGCAAGGATTAAGATTTATACAGAAAATAGGGAAAAACAAAAATCTTTGGTGATAGAAGATAATGGATGTGGGATTTCAGAAGAGGAGATTGGCAGGATATTTGAAAAAGGGTTTACTGGGAAAAACGGCAGGCTCAAAAACAACAATGCTACTGGGATTGGGCTGTACATATGCCGGAGGCTTTGTGAAAAGCTGCGGATGGGGATTTTCTGTGAATCAGAAGCAGGGAGCTATACCAGGATAATCCTGACATTTCCAGATACGGATTATAATCGGTTTTAAGTTATCTGCTTTTTGTTGGTTTCTGAAAAAAGAATAGACAGAGTAATAACGTGTTAAGGCAATAGGAATGAGGGATAGATTGGTAAAGTATATACATATCAGGCACTGGGATTATTGGTGGAGTGTATTTGGGATAGTCAGCACTTCAATTTCATCTGTAGAGTTTAGTTTAACAGATGATAAAGAAGGAGAAAAATTTTACTTTCATTTTGATGTTTATACATTGGCCGCATTTCCAGAAATTACAAAACCTGGTGAATTTTATGAGCCTGACGATGCATCCTGGCCTTATTTTATGGAGTACGCAAAAGCCTTGGAAGAGGGAAGCATTGATTATTTTGTTGGGATGCTGTATTACGAGGATGGTTATTTGCCAGATATTATAAGATGCAATCAATTTTTAGAGCAGGGAAAAGATATTTTTAGCGTAATGTCTGAGGGAGAGCCGCCATATTATGCAGTATTATTTATCCGGGAAAAGAGGCCGCTTTACCCAGAATTACTTTTGGAATGGGCAGAAAAACTGTCGCCGTCTTTGTTTCAGGGGGAGTTTACTTATAAGTTTGCAGATGTGCCTTCTGAGGATGAGGCCAGAGAGGCGTATAATGAAATGCTTACAGAGGTAATTGGCATATAGTTAAGGAGAGGGTTGGCGGTATGGAGGTAATGGAAAAAATCAGAGAAAATAGTACAGTGCCAATTATTATTATGTCGGCAAAAGATACTGATTCTGATAAAACGCTTGGTTTAGGCCTGGGGGCGGATGATTATATCACAAAATCGTTTTCTGTAACAAAAAGCGGAACGAAAGTTGAGCTGACCTCAAAAGAGTTTGAGATATTGAAATTACTTCTGCAAAATACTAAAAAGTATACACAAAGGAACAGATTTATTCCCTTGTGTGGAACGATACATATTTTGGGGATGAAAATGCCGTAAATGTCCATATCAGCAGATTGCGGAATAAAATTGAGGACTGCCCGCGTGAGCCGCAATATGTCATAACGGTATGTTTGATAGTAACGCTCTGGAGCATGTTATACCTCATGGTATATCGTAAAAAAATAGAGCCAGAAACCTTGTTTTTTAGGTTTCTGGCTCATTAATCCTGTTTACGGCCTATACATATCTACTGAGCCTGCGAAGGAAAAGCCATACATTAGGATGATGTACCGAAGCGTATCCAGGAAAACTTGTTATGGCAAAATTCGGATAGCCATGCTGATTTCCCTGTAATTTAAATCAGAAATTTTTACACCTTCCCGCATATTGCTGGCATGTATTACCTGCCCATTGCCATCATAAATAGCGGCATGATATAGTTTAGAATCTGCTTCGCTGTAGATTACAACATCCCCGGCAGATAATTCTGTTAATGGTATTTCAATATTGTTGTCTGCCAACTCATTTATATCTGCTGGAAGTTCAATTCCAGCCAGGCCGTAGATTGCTTTTATAAATCCCAGGCTGTCAACTCCGCTGGATAAATCTGCACCTCCGGCTTTATAAGGGGCGCCCAAGTATTCCTTTGCGAGTTTTACAATCTGTCCCTGTTTAGCAGATTGTAAATCCAAAGTAGCTGTTTTATCTGCCTCTGTGGTTTCTGTTGCAGCTGTTTTTTTGCTTTTTGCAGTTTCATCTTTGGCTGATTGGGCACTTGATGTTTTTACTGTTACTTCTTTTGGGGTTCCCTGTGCTGAAACTGTAAATGCTGTAATTGTACAACAGGCCATCCCAACTGCCAAAGCAGCTGCTTTCCATGAATATTTTTTTGTTTTCATAATGAAGTGTATCCTTTCTTCTATTTCTGAGTGCCTGGCAAAACAAGCTTTAACTGGCCAAATGGAGTTTTGGCGACTTTCTGCCAGGCGGATTAAAATAAGTGCGTATGTCTTTTTTAAATGATTGGGATATTTTTTAATCACCTCTTCATCGCAAGCCATTTCTATGTCCTGGTTTAATGATATGGCCATAATCCATATCATGGGATGGAACCAGTAAATACATACGGTTAGGTATAACAAATATTTCACTAGAATATCCCATCTGCGGATATGCGTCCATTCATGTTCCATAATACATAGAAATTCTTCTTCGTTCAAATTGATTTCAGAAGGAAGCAAGATAACTGGGTGGATTATCCCATAGGTCAAGGGGCTCTTAATTAATTCGGATTTGCGGAGAGCCACGTTCCGGATATTATGATGTTCCTGCATCCATTTCACAGCCCTTTCATCACAGATTGGCAGCGACATATTATATAACCTGCAGCTTCGGATATGTTTTATGGAGATCCTTATAGCAAGAAATATAGCTACTGTTGCCCATAAAGTAATCAGGATGTATTTTACCCAGAAACTTGCTTCTGGAACGGATGCCCTAGTTTGGGTCTTTTTTGCGGAATCTGGATAAACCGGCTGATTTGCAGCAGGGCTTTCATAACGGTTGCTTTTGCTAATCTGCTGGCTGGCGGATGTTTTTGTTATATTCCAGCTGTATTCAGCAGGCAGCCTGATAGGGATGGAAATTGGCAGAAGTAAACGTGCTATGGCAAAAATCCAAAATACTACCAAAAAACGTTTTGGTATCTGCTGGGAGAAAAAATGCCGAAGGCATATGATTGCCGCAATCAGGAAAGAACCTGATATTCCCATATATAACATTTTATCCATATATCACCTCATTTCAAATCTTCTGCCAGTTTCTTTAACCGGGCAATATCATCTGACGTCATTTCCTGGTTTCCAAGTAGTGATGCAATTAATAAATCTTTTGAACCGCCAAACATCCTGTCAATTAAATCTTCGGTCGCATCTTTTTGTACTTCTTCCTTGCTTATTAAGGCTTTGCAGATAAATCCCGGTTCTGTCCTTAAAATTGCCTGCTTTTCTACACATTTTTTTAACACAGTGTAGGTTGTGGTTTTGCTCCAGTTAATTTGCTCCTTTAGGCGTTGTGCAATCTCTTTTGCTGATAAATCACCTTCCTTCCATAATAAGTCCATTACTTTTAATTCAGACTCAAATAATTTTACAGCCATAATAATGCTCCTCCCTCTATTGCAATAGAATGACTATATTCTATCCGAATAGAACAGTTTTGTCAAGAGCAATTTACTTAGAATTGTAGCAGTAATAAAGGTAAGAATTACTATTCACAGCCAATCGTAGCCAAATTTAAGGAAATAAAAAATATCTTCCCATGTGAAGCGTTTTCATTATGTGCGGCATGAGAAAGCAGGATTCCTAATTTTCAGGGTAAAAGCGAAAGCTCCTGAAATTTACAAACTGGCAAAAATTTAGAAGGACATTGCTTTCTGGGCAACCCTACTATGATTGTCCATGAACCGTAAAAAGTAAATAATGTTACCTTGCAATAGGGGAAAATGCGATTGATGAACTTGTTAATTGATGTTATACTATTCATATGAAATGGTTTAAAAGGATAATAAAACATGGAATTTGAATAGGATGGAGTGATAAAGGCGGTTAATGCGACAGAGGGAACGGAGGTATATATAATGGGTGAAATGAAAGATAAATTGCATACAGGCGAGTTGTACCTTCCAGGCGATGAAGAAATTTTGGAAGAGCAGGTTATTTACCAGGACAGGCTGTATGATTACAATTTGACGAAGCCATCAGAAGCAGCCAAAAGAGCGAAACTATTAAAAGAAATGCTTGGCGATTGTGGGGAGGGAGTATATATTGAGGCGCCATTTTATTCAAACTTTGGCGGGCATCACTGCCATTTTGGAAATATGGTATATGCAAATTACCATCTGACTTGCGTAGATGATACGCATATTTACATTGGCGATTATACCATGATTGGGCCAAATGTAACAATTGCTACTGCAGGGCATCCGATATTGCCTGAGCTCCGCGAACAGATATATCAGTATAATATGCCAGTTCATATAGGCAGGAACTGTTGGCTTGGCGCTGGTGTGATTGTTATGCCGGGGGTTACAATTGGGGATAATACAGTAATTGGCGCAGGAAGTATCGTAACAAAAGATATTCCTGCAAATGTGGTTGCGGTTGGCAATCCTTGTAGGGTTATTCGTGAAATAAATGAGCATGATAAGGAATATTATTATAAAGATAGAAAAATTGTCCTGAATAAGTAATTCGTCGTAAGATGGAAGGCAAAGATGCGGATAAAGGTTTAGGCAAGCAAAAGTTGGGATATTTAATCGCTGGACTATTAATACAGGGCAATATTTTTAGATTGGAGGAGGTTAAGTTGAAAATTGGGCATATTGCATTATATGTAAATGATTTGGAAGCAGCAAAGGATTTCTTTATGAAATATTTTGGGGCGGCAGCTAATAATGGGTATTATAATGAAAAAACAGGTTTCCGTTCTTATTTTTTGGCATTTGAAGATGGCGCTAGGCTGGAAATTATGAACCGGCCTGGAATGCAGGATACAGAAAAGCCACTGGCATGGACAGGGTATAGCCATATAGCTTTTCAGGTTGGTAGCAGGAAAAAAGTGGATGAATTAACAGAAGTGTTGAAAAAAGATGGTTATGAAGTGGTTAGCGGCCCCCGTGTAACAGGGGATGGATATTATGAAAGCTGTATTATTGCTATGGAAGGAAACCAGATTGAAATTACGGTATAATAAGTCCAGTTTAAGCACTGGGAGGTGATTTTATTGGAAGAGGCGCTTTTTGCTGATACATTTTCCTTTTGGGAGAAAATTACTGAGGAGGATAAAAGAAGCATATTGGAAGGAAGCGTTACTGCTGAATATAAGAAAGGCCAGCTTATGCACCGTTCTGATATGAAATGCCAGGGGGCAATGATTGTATTATCAGGGGTTTTGTGGGTTTATATTGTTTCTGAAGAAGGGCGGGAGGTAACACTTTTCAGGATTTATGCAAATGACAGTTGTGTCCTTTCCGCGTCGTGTCTTTTGGATACGATTGCGTTTGATGTTTTAATTGAACCATCGGAGGATGTTCATGTTGTTATGGTTCCGACAACAGTCTTGTTTCCAGTTATGAATAAGAATCCATATGTTGAGCTTTATATGTATAAAAAAGCGGCCGAACGTTTTTCAGATGTGATTTGGACAGTCCAGCAGATTTTATTTATGGGGACGGACAAGAGGATTGCGGTTTTTCTTTGGGATGAGATGCACCGGCAAGGGCAGCCGATGTTAAAAATCACCCATGATGAAATCGCTAAAAATATTGGAAGTGCAAGGGAAGTCGTAACAAAGGTATTAAAATATTTCGCTGAAGAAAGGATTATTATCCTAAAAAGGGGCAAATTAGAGATAGCCAATAAAAAGGCGCTCCAAAAACTGACCATAAATAGCAATAAAAATATATCCCATATGTGACTTTATTACATACACAACCTGTTTTTCTTGGTAATATTAGGTAAAAAATATAGAAGGAGGTTATGGTTATGAGACGTAAATTTGGTTTGTTGGTAGGGGCAATTGCCCTTGTGGCTGTAGTGAGCGCCAGCTCTGCAACAGTATATGCCGTGAGTTCGGTGGATACAAGATGTGACGCATTTATAGATGAAGATGGCGACGGAATTTGTGATAACTGTGGTGATGGCATTGGATTTATAGATGAAGATGGAGATGTCATCTGTTATAATTGTGGAAATGGCGTAGGTTTTGTGGATGAAGATGGAGACGGTATCTGTGATTTTTGCGGAAATGGTACTGGATTTGTAGATGAGGACGGAGATGGCATCTGTGACAACTGGGATGCTGAGGCTGGAAGAGGTTATGGGAGAAGAATTGGACGTGGAAGAGGCTCAAGATTTATAGACGAAGATGGAGATGGAATCTGTGACAACTGGGATGCTGAAACCGGCAGAGGTTATGGTAATGGCGGTGGTAATGGCAGAGGAAACGGCTGTGGCAGAAACTGTTGGAGATAATCCAATACCATATGATAGAAAAACTGTTGTTTAAATATTATTACACCACTTTACAACTTTTTTGAAAAAAGAATAACGCACAGGATACTTTAG
>CAJUJR010000020.1 GCA_910586605.1 uncultured Lachnospiraceae bacterium
GAAGATATTTTTTATTTCCTTAAGTCCGGCTACGATTGGCTGTGAATAGTAACTCCGGCTTCCATCCCCATAACTTGTACGGAATGGCGCAAGCGGGATGCCATTTTTCCCAAACAAAGCTATTTCCTGATAATTCGTCCAACAATAACGTGCATATTTCGGCAAATCCACTTCGTCTGATGAAAGGATAATCCTTTCACCTTCTATTGTAAAATCTGCCGGATAATACTTTTTGTCACTCCCTGCCAGCTCAAACCCCTGTACTTTCCCATCCTGGACAAAGCCGCCATCACAGTGGTCAAAAAGCAACGTCATTTTACCTCCCTCTGCAAAATAATCACGGTATACCGGTCCAAAAGCCTCCTTTTCCCCACAAAGGCAATATACATGGAAAAACGCCTGTAACGCCAGCCTTTTCCCTACAATATCTTTTTTCGTTGGATGGATATTCCCAAACTCTCCCTGCTCCAAGATAACGGCTATCCCTGTATTTTTAATTGTCTGGTACGCCCTCATCTGTGCTTCCCTAATAAGCGGCCAGTTTTTATAATCTACCTCGCCTTCATTCTGGAATACCGGAAGCTGCACAAGCAGGAATGGCAGGGAATCCTCTTTCCAATCCATCCTCCACTGCTTTATCAGTGCAGAAAGCAATTCATAATATACTTCCGGTTTATGGTCATCCTCTTCTCCTTGATAATACAAAAAGCCCCTTAACGAATATGGGCATACACGGGAAAGCATTACTTCATACAAACCTGACGGGCGGCATTCTGAATACGGACCCATCGACCCCGGATATTTATTCTCCCCAAAAAGGCTGATTGCTTCTACCCATGTTGGATGTTCACATGTCTGGTAATAATTTGCTACCTTTCTATCAAACTCTGCCTGATATACAACATATTCCTCACGCTCCTTGATGTATTCTTCCAAAGTCTGGTTTTCCACTATTTTATCATATTCCTCTATATAGGAAGATATCACCTTATTCTGCTCCATCATCTTTCGGCCTGTCCAGCATGATGCCGAAGTCCCGCCCCAATTACAGCCTATAATCCCGACAGCCACGCCAAGCTTTTCAGATACTTCTTTTGCAAAATAATAAGCTACAGCAGACCATTTTGCTGCTTCCTCTTTCCCTGCGCACTCCCATGTGCTCTTTTCTTCTTCCTCTAAAAGCTCATCACAAAAATAAGCTACCTTCGGGACATAATAATAGCGGACATTCGATGGCTGTATCCTTTCCAGCTCCTTTTCCCCCTCAAAGCTGTTCTGGAGCTCTAACTCCATATTAGATTGGCCGCCGGCAAGCCAGACTTCACCAACCATTACATCCTCAAATGTAACTGTCTCTGTCCCGTCCGTTATTTCCATGCAATATGAGCCTCCTTCTGCCATTGGCGGAAGTTCTGCAAAAAATGAACCATCCTTCCCCTCCGCTGTCACGGCACTGCCATTTAGGGAAACTGTAACTTTTTCCTGTCCTGCCTTTCCCCATATTGCAATCCTTTTGTTTCTCTGTAAGACCATGTGGTTTGAAAATATTGGCGCTGGTTTTAACGTAACTCCTCCTTTTGGCGGCAGCGCATCATATGCACTGCAGTTATCCTGTGCTTAGGAACTGTAAATAAATTATTAACAGTAACATTGTAATACAAATACCGCCAGATAAAAAGAGCCATTTTAAATTATTTTACATTGCCCTGTGAACAATACTTATGGAGAACCTCAAGCGCTTCCCGTATCCCCCCTACTTGCTGGTATAAACCCGCCTTTACCGCCTCTTCCCCTACGAAAATCGTCCCTAGGTCACGGCTTAAAATCCCTGGAGCTACCATCCATTCCTGGAGCTGTTCTTTTGATACAGAAGAATGTTTTGCGATAAACTGCGTAATCCGCTCCTGAATTAAATGAAAATATTCATATGTCTGCGGCGCCCCAAGAACCGGTCCATTCATCCGTACCGGATGGATAATAACTGTCGCGCTTGGCGCAATCACTGTATAATCTGCTGCAACAGAAAGCGGGACGCCAATCGAATGGCTGTCCCCAATAACCAGTGCAACCGTCGGTTTACTAAGGGAAGCGATAAACTCTGCAAGCGCCAGCCCACAAGACACATCGCCTCCCACTGTATTAATCAGAAAAAGCACCCCGTCAATTTCCTCCGTCTCTTCAATCTTCGTTAAAATTGGCAAAAGATGCTCATATTTTGTTGTTTTTACGCGTTCCTGAGCCGTTTCATGCCCTTCCACTTCCCCAATAATAGAAATCATCCAGATACTGTGCCCCTCCTGCTTACTTTTCAACACAGTAATCCCATATTCTTTAATATCTTCCTCAACCATCTGACAACTGCTCCTTCCCATGCTGCTTTTCATTTTAAACATGCTATAAGAAGTAGTTTGTACAACAGACCCCAAATTATACGCAATCGTTACTATTCACGGTCAATTCCTGAAAAGACTGAAATCATTGTGCTTGCAGATATAATTTCAGTCTTTCCGGGAATTGGCTGTAAAAGCTGTTCTTTTTTCATAAGATAGACAAAGCAGCATAGCAGCGGCCTATGCCGTAGGCAGAGGGTCTATCGCATGAAAAAGAATGGCCGTGAATAGTACACGCAAGAAAAGGATTTCCAAACATGCCCTAAAACAGACCATGCAGGCGTTTTACAAGGATTCCCCCTACAAACCCAATGCAAGCCCCGGCAACACATCCTGCCACCAGCAAAAATGGTAAATAGTACATAAGGAGGCCTGTCTGCAATACAAGCACTGCAACAGCAATCTGCCCAATATTATGCGAAACTCCACCGGCAATGCTCACTCCATAGACAGAAAAGACATTGCTCTTTTTTAATAAAAACATTACCAGGAAACTAAAAATCCCTCCAGCAAGGCTATAGGCCATTGTCGAAAAATTCCCAAAAGTCAGCCCGGTTAACACAATCCGGACAAGCGCAATCCCGAACGCCTCTTTAGCTGTCCCCTCATACAGGCAAAGCAGCACCACAATATTGGAAAGGCCAAGCTTAATCCCCGGTATCCCAAAGGAAATTGGCAAAAGCGACTCCACATACCCCAGCACAAATGCAGCCGCCACAAGCATACCAACCTGTGCTGTTTTCTTTGTCCCCATTTTTCCCCCTTTCCCCAGAGTTTTTTAATCTGTTTCTTTTTTCTCAAAAATATAATTAGAGCACATATAATCCGAAGTATAGAAAAGAAGGCACTTATCGTCAAACGTATGGTAAAATATAATGCGCATCTTCGTAGTCTCGTATGCCATCATCTGCTCATCTAATATAATAGGCTTCCCATAAGCATTTTCCAGCTTTTCTAACACTGCTTTTGTCCCTGATGGCTCCAACAGGTAAATCCCCATGTTCACAAAACCCTTAAAGAAATAATAATAAATGCTATGTACCCCATTCCCTTTGCTGTTCTGCCCAAAAATCAGGCTTTTTGTATTTTTTTCATAAGCCAGTATCATCGGCTTCTCTTCCAGAAAAACAGAATTATCAAATGTCTCGCCCCAATCATACTGCATAAAGCCATTTTTCCTTAAAAAGTCGATTTCTGACGCCATTTTACTCGGAATAGGATATTCAATGGAAAGATATTCTTTATATTTCCCATAGAAATCCTGTACGATTTTAACTGCCTTTTCTGTATTTGGATTCCGTTTTTTCCCTGAAGCCCTTTCATCAACTGGAGGAATCCAGCCTGGCGATGCCATATGTTTGATAAAAACATTGGCAATCTCCGTATCAAACTCCGTGCCCCTTCCCTGGTAGATAATGGTTAATGCCTTGTCTATTTCCCAAGCATCCTTATATTGCCGTTTACTCGTTAATGCGTCAAAAACATCAGCAATTTTTATAATTTTGGCAAAAAGATGCAGTTCATCCCCTTTCAGCCCATCCGGGTAACCTTTCCCATCAATCCGCTCATGATGGTGGCGGACGCCGTCAACAATCTCTTCGCTGATTCCTACCTCAGACAACATTTCTCCACCTCGGATTGTATGGTATTTCATCTGCTCAAAATCACTTTTTGTATAGACACTTTGCTTGTTTAGCACATAATCTGATACGCCAATCTTCCCAATATCATGGAGCAGGGCAGTAAACTCCAAATCAAACTGTTCACTTTTGCTTAAATCCAGCCAAATCCCAATATCTTTAGAAATATTTGCAACACGTTGTGAATGCCCTGCCGTAACCGGGTCTTTTGCGTCAATTACAGAAATCATCAGCGACAGCATGGAAAAATACATCCGCTGGTGTTCCCCCCGCTCATGCTGTGCTTTAAAATATATATACATGGAAAAAAGCATCATAGAGATATAAGAAGCCTTTTGCGGCTTTAACTTTTTCTTTAAGCCAATCACTGTATATGTTGTCAGTTCAGATTCCACATCAAATACCGGAAGAGGCACAAACGCAAGATACTTTTGCCCTGGAAACAGCCCGGAACGCACCTGCATCACCGAGGTACTGCCTGTATTGTCAGAATCCCCCCAGAATCCTGTTTCTACAAACCGCTTATTCCCATTGTTCTCCAAAGCAAGCTCTTTCAGGAGAAACGATTCTTTATCCATTACCGGCAAAAGAAGCGCAGCCGAAATATCTTCTTCTATCTCATTTCTGTTCTTCATAAGATACTCTGAATAAGACACAGAATGCTCAATGCTTACAATAGTTTTTGTAAAACGGATAACAGCGTCAATCGGCAGGTTCTTTGCATCCATCCTGTTTAAAAGCCGTTTCAGGCATAAAAGGACAGCAAACATCACAGTAACAACTATCCAAAAATCCATAAGCGGAAGATACAATGTCTTATGCCGCAAAAACAAGAGGTTTGCAAAAAACATAAAAGCCATTTCACACAAATACACTATTCCGCTTATCCACACCCGTAAAAAAATCACAGCAAACCCAATAATAAGCGCCCCAAAGACAACCAGGCAAAACCTTGCACGACTCCCCAGGAAAGGGATGCTTGCTTCATTCTGGATCGTTCCTAAAACATCTATATAATAATCCGCCAGGTCGCGCGTCTGGCTTCCTCCCTCTAGATAATCAGACAAATGGTTTTTACTTTGTATGAAAATAACAGCATCCTTATATTTCCCAGGCTGGTTATCACGAACTGCTTTCTCATACATATCATCCAACACAGAGTAAGAAACATTATATTTGGAAGTTGAATGAAGGCGTACTGCACCATTTTCCATTGCATATAATGTACTCTTTTTCCCTGACTTATCCTCTATATGGTAACACTGCCTTGCCTTGTCGTACTCTACAGTGCCCCCGCCCATCGTCATTATATAATATGGCAGGAAATGCCTGTCATACTTACCTGCACCAAACACTTCAAAATAGCGTTCCCCACCATAAAATTTATCAATAAACTTTATCTGCCCGCACTTATCATCTTCATGGTAATAGCTGGTATTCCGGGAATTAAAATGCCAAAAAACATTATCTGCCTTACGGAATACCGGCAAAAGCCTGCGCTCGTTCGCTGGAAGGGAAAAAAGCTCATTATCCAGCATATAGACCCCTTGCGCCGAAACAAATGTCTTTTCTAACAGGTAACGAAGTTCCCTGATTTGCTGGCTTATCATCTTACTTTCCTCTATCGTAGTCATAGAATCATCCTGGACAGAAGGGATTGTCACTACATATACTTCACTTTGCAAATGAAGTTCAGATTCCTTTCCAACCAATTTAGAAAATATAACTTCTTCTGCTTCTTGCCCCCATGGGCTGCGTAGCCCCAATGCCAGAAAAATACTGAGAAAAAGGCATATAAAAAGCGCTACGAACATTTTAAATTTACTTTTCAATATTTTTTTCATTCATTCTCCTTTAGTACATCCGAATTCCCTGCTGGCATCTAAAAATATATTCTATAAAGAACATTTTACAGATGCCAAAAAAGACAGCCCACCTTAATATAATAACATGGTCTGTCTTTCCTGAAAAGCATTTCTTTCAATTCTTTGCTTATTTTGCATCCTTTATGCTGAAACTCATCCTGCCCATCTTATCCTTGCCAAGGCAAACCACTTTTACATGGTCGCCCAATGTCAGCACATCCTCAATACGGTTAATTCTTTCATTTGCAATTTTAGAGATATGAACCATTCCCTCTTTTCCTGGGGCAAATTCAATAAACGCACCAAATTCTTTAATATTGATCACTGTCCCTTCCAAAATCTGTCCCTCATAAAAATCCGTTGTAATAATTCCAATGAGGCGGACTGCTTCCTGCATTTTCTCCTGGTCTTCCCCACAGATAGAAACTGCGCCTTCATCCGTAATATCAACCCTTACATTAGTACGCTCAATCAGCGTATTAATTGTTTTCCCACGCTGTCCAACTACGTCGCCAATCTTTTGTGGGTCAATCTGCATCTGGATAATTTTAGGGGCATACTTGCCTACCTCTTCCCTTGGCTCACTGATTGCCGGAAGCATAACCTCATCTAGGATATACATCCTAGCCTCCCTTGTCCGGCGGATTGCTTCCTCCACAATCGGCCTGGTCAGCCCATGGATCTTAATATCCATCTGGATTGCCGTAATGCCATCTTTTGTACCCGCCACTTTAAAGTCCATATCACCAAAGAAATCTTCCAGGCCCTGGATGTCCGTCAGCACAAGGTAGTCATCGTCTGTTTCCCCTGTCACAAGCCCACAGGAAATCCCGGCAACCGGCTTCTTTATTGGCACGCCTGCTGCCATCAAAGACATCGTTGATGCGCAGATACTTGCCTGGGAAGTAGAACCATTTGATTCAAATGTTTCTGATACGGTACGGATTGCATATGGAAATTCCTCTTCACTTGGAAGAACTGGTATCAATGCCCGCTCAGCCAAAGCGCCATGCCCTATTTCGCGCCTTCCCGGCCCACGGCTTGGCTTCGTCTCCCCAACAGAATAGGAAGGGAAATTGTAATGGTGCATATACCGCTTCGCCGTTTTATTCACATCCAGGCCGTCCACCTTCTGCTGTTCTGAAAGCGGCGCCAAAGTTGTAATCGTACAAATCTGCGTCTGCCCACGGGTAAACATCGCTGAGCCATGTACCCTTGGAATCAAATCCACCTCTGCCGCAAGCGGGCGGATTTGTGTAATTTCACGGCCATCTGGACGCTTATGGTCTTTTAAAATCATCTTCCGGACTGTCTTTTTCTGGTACTGGTAAACAGCCTCATCTAAAATTTCAAGCCAGTCCTCTTTTTCCTCAAATGCCTCTGCAAGTTTTTCTGTCACTTTACGGACATTTTCCTCCCTTGTCTGCTTGTCATCAGAAAAAACAGCCTCTTCCATTTCAGTAGGAGGGACAATTTCTTTTATGGCCCCAAACATCTCCTCTGGAATTGCACAGCTTGTATACTCATGCTTTGGCTTGCCAACCTCTGCAACAATTGTATCAATAAAAGAAATAACAGACTGATTAATCTCATGGCAACGGTAAATAGCATCTAACATTTTATCTTCCGGGATTTCATTTGCCCCCGCTTCAATCATAATTACCTTTTCCTTGGTTGATGCAACTGTCAGGCGTAAATCGCCATGATCCCACTGTTCCTGGTTCGGGTTTACAACAAACTCGCCATCCACAATCCCCATCTGTGTTGTAGCGCATGGCCCGTCAAACGGAATATCTGATATGCTTGTTGAAATCGCAGAACCAAGCATGGCAACCAATTCCGGCCTGCATTCTGGGTCCACGGAGAGCACCAGATTATTTAAAGAACAGTCGTTGCGGTAATCTTTTGGGAACAGCGGACGCATTGGGCGGTCAATCACACGTGCAGTCAAAACTGCGTTCTCAGATGCCTTCCCTTCCCTTTTGTTAAACCCCCCTGGTATTTTCCCAACCGAATACATCTTTTCCTCAAACTCCACAGAAAGCGGGAAAAAATCAATCCCGTCCCTTGGCTTTTCGGAAGCGGTTGCTGTTGAAAGAACTGTCGTGTCGCCATAATGCATTAATACAGCGCCATTTGCCTGCTTTGCTACCCGTCCGACATCAATCGTCAATGTTCTGCCTGCAAGCTCCATCGAATATGATTTGTATGACATGAATAACTCCTTTCTAGGGTATTTCCTACCCCTGTGCCTGTACACATTTTTCCCATAGAAATGCAGACATACACCGAAACTACTGAAAAAACCACCAGAAACCTTCCTTGCCTGACAGATGGGCTTTTCAGAAGTCCCGGAACGAATCTGCACACTATCTTATTAATATACCACGAAACAAATCGCTACGCAAGTCATAAAAAAATTTTTTACAGGCAGGTTTACACCTATTGCATAATTCGCTATAATAAATAGAAAAAAGGGTAAAATGCAAACACATATCTTTCACCCTTTGTGTTTGCGCCTTGAGCGAAAATACACGCATTTTCGCTCAAGGCTTGGTGCAAATTATGAATGATTTTTTAATGAAACCTAAGATTGACTTTGCCTTTAAGGAAATCATGACAGATGAAAAAGCACGGATAGGGTTTTTATCTGCCATCCTAAAACTTAACCCAAACGATATGAAAGAAACACTGCTTTTGAAGACAGAGCTACAGAAAAACCACGAAGATGAAAAACTGGGCATTCTGGACGTAAAGGTACTTTTAAACAATAATACCGAAATTGATATTGAAGTCCAGTTGTCAAAATTAGAGGTTTGGACAGACCGTGCCCTGTTCTATCTTTCTAAAATGTATGCAGAACAAATTGAACAAGGCCAAAAATATGATGTATTCAAAAAATGTGTCAGTATCAGCATCCTTGACTTTACACTATTTAAAAAAGAACCTGACTTTTACTCATGTTTCCATATTATGGAGGACACCCATCATTTTATCTATACAGACAAAATGGAATTCCATGTCCTGGAACTGCCAAAGCTCCCAAAAGAACTGAAAGACAGCAGCGACAATATTTTGCTCTGGGCAAAGTTTATCAATGCTGAACGGAAGGAGGAGTTTGAGATGATTGCTACAAAAGACCCTTATATTGCAAGCGCCTACCAAAAACTGCAGATTATAAGCCAGGATAAACAGAAACGGTTAGAATACGAAGCCCGTGAAAAAGCAATCCGCGACTATAATCAATATATGTACGAAGCAAACCAACGCGGCATTGAAATTGGCGAGAAACGCGGCATCGAAATTGGCGAGAAACGCGGCATCGAACGTATTAATAAACTAAATACGCTATTAGTTTCTGAGAAACGTTTTGATGATTTAACCCTTTCTTCCAACAATCCTGAATACCAACAGAAGTTATTAGAAGAATATGGTATTTAACTACCCCAACACCCCGTTGCTTGCAGCGGGGTGTTGGCATGGTACTTACACAATCAGTTTTACTGGGTCAATTATAAATAACGCTTTTTTTGACATTCCTTTTGTTATAAAAATCTTAGAATATAATTTCCATTTCGTTTTATCTGTCTTAACCCGTAGATTTACAGCCCCTTTGCCAAAAGCATTGTTTCCTACACTTTTAGCATTCAGCTTTTTTGTTTTAACAAGTATGTACCGAAGATTTTTACATTGATAAAATGCCCTGCTTCCTATCTTTGCTACCTTGGACGGTATCGTGATAAATGTCAGTGCAGTACACTTATTAAATGCATCTGCCTCTATAGAGGACACATTTTCCCCAAGTGCCACATCCGTAAGTTTTGTGCATCCTGAAAATGCCTGTTTACCAATTTTCCTGACATTTATTCCGGTTCTTACTGTTTTAAGTTTCTTATTATTTTTAAACGCACCTTTTCCAACAGAAGTTATCTTATATGTTTTTCCTTGCATCTTTACTGAAGCCGGAATAGAAACACTAACCAGGTTCTTTTTCGTACTTTTTATATATTCTGCTGTCCTATTTTTCCCTGTCCCTGTTATCTTGTATACTGCTTTTGTCTTTTTATCCGTAACTTTAGAACCTTTCTTTAGCTTTATTGTTGAATTGTTTTCCTTATCCTTTTCTGTATCAGGGCGTACAGACGGTTCTGGCGTTTCATAAGGCTTTGCCGTTGGTGTTTCTTCCGGTTCTAAGGATGGTTCTGGTGTTTCCTTGATAACAGGAGGTAATGTTTCTGCCGGGACAGCCGTTGGTGTTTCTGTCGGGCTCACAGTTGGCTTTGCTGTTGGCGCCACCGTTGGCGTAGGACTTGGTTTTGCTGTTGGTGTAGGGCTTGGTGTCACTGTCGGCGAAGGGCTTGGCGCTTCTGTCGGCACAGATTCCGCCGGCACATTTATTTGCCCAAGAAGCAATGGGTGAACCTGGTACATTGTACATGCCTTCCCATCTGATACATACCAGCGGACGATCCCATCCGAACAATGGATTGGCTGGCAGTCTGACAAACGGCAATTTGTCCTGACAACCTCTGATGTTGCATTCCCTGCTCCATCCAGTGTCACCATTGCTGTACGCACTGTCACATCTCCAGTATTCTTCTCTTCCCAGAGCGCCAAAAACTGCTCATCACTTATCTTAACTAGCTGTGGCGTCCTGACAGTAATTTTACTGCCTTTTGTATAATCTGTTAACCATTTCAGGGAATTTCCGTCAAGATTCTTCCCTGTCACAGATACAAACACATTCCTCATATCGGAATCACTGCTGTCACGCCCAAAATCAACACTATTCCCTACGATAAGGCAATTATCCGCAGATAACTCAAACCCTCCAACAGACGCGCCTGTTTTATTATAATGGCTGCCTGTAACACGGTTCAGCGGAATCGGAATAGTATATCCGACTTTTGTAATATCCCCATCTGACTTGCAGGCAGTAATGCTAATTCCCCTTGGGTTCGCATCACCATGGTCTACGCGGTATACCATTTTCCCATCCGTCTGGACAAACTGGTTAAACGAATGGCTTACATAGCCTGCCTG
Source organism: uncultured Lachnospiraceae bacterium (assembly GCA_910586605.1). Classification (GTDB taxonomy): domain Bacteria; phylum Bacillota; class Clostridia; order Lachnospirales; family Lachnospiraceae; genus Butyribacter. The sequence goes on from CAJUJR010000020.1 coordinate 10,939, forward strand.
TGCTATATTCATCACATCATAATAGCTCTGTTCCTCAGACATGCTTTCCTCATTCACCACAAAGGTCATATTGGCTTGGTGATGAAGTCCGTCACCAGACAGATACATTTCATGGCACGTATGGATATATAATTTACCATTTCCCTCTGTCATCCTAAGGCTTCCCGCATCAAAGGGAATATATGTATTGCATCCTTTCCACGACAAAGCGGAAAGTCGTTCCCATGATTTACTATACTTTACAGCGCGCATAACTTCCACATCATCACTGTCAGTAAGGTTTCTGCTGCCAAATACAACATAATTATATTTTTCCCCCGCATAAAAACCGCCAAACAATTCCAGCTCAGCAGGAAGCGAAGCACGCCCTATAACGCTTCCTGAATCTTTTGCATAAGTTTCCAGCAAAAGAGCCTTGTCAGTATATTCTATCCTTGTAAGCGTACCATCTGCATTTTCCGCAAGATAGGAATTCATAACACTGCTCCAAACCGTATAATTATTCGCTGACGCATTGTCTGTCACCTCTCCTGAAAGGCGGAGCGCATTTTTTGAGGGGTTCTTTATTCCCTGGTTTGGAACGACTGTCAGTTCCATGCTTGCAGACACGCCGGAATTTGTCTTTACGGTAATAACGGCTGTCCCCTCTTTACATGCCGTCACCTTCCCATCACAGCTTACGCTTGCAACTTTAGAATCTGTTGTAGACCAGGTATATGTTTCCCCTAACGCACCGTCACTTTCCACATCACACACCATGCTCTCACCCACCTTAAGCACATTTTGCTGGTTTGTAATCGTAATCTTACCTGCCTTTTTCCATAAGAATTTCTCTATATAGAACCTGTCACCCTCACGCTCAATGGCAACTATATAATCCCCATAGCGCACCAGGGAAAAAATTGGATGTGACGCAGTAACCTTTGTTACCACTTCCTTCGTCTGCAAATTATATTCTGCCATGGACGTTCCCTCTACATAGGAAACCAAACTGTCTGTTTCCGGCATATAAACAGTACGCGTGCCTACTGCAGCAGTCCTGTCAAACCGGTCCTCCTCGTCCAGATTATTCCTGCCAATCTCCAACAAGGCATTGTCCACATTTGGAACCAGGGAAAAATCTACCGTCTGCCCCTCCGAAGAAGGCGTATACTTTTGGGAATCAAATACATACAATGTAGAATACAGCCCGGAATCTGCCAGAATATACCTGCCATCTGCCACCTCAAGCTGGCGTGCCCTGTCTGAATAATATCTCTGCCCAAGCATAACATTATAATCTGTATCAATCGTAATCTTCCCATCTGATACATTTCCTACCCGCAGCACATTCATATCATGGTCATAACCCCAGTAAACCCAATTTGCATAGCTTTCCACATAAAAATTACCATTTGTATTATCAAAGCCTGCAATATTAAATATCCTATAACCTGTCGCTGCCTGGCTAAGCACATTACCGTCACTTCCAAGCAGATAAATATAATCGCTGTCACTTGTATATATCCTGCCTTTTGCGTCCACGCCTACCGTATTGCAGAACTCAGTAGGCGCAGGGATTGTCTTATGCACAGACTGCCCTGTTAAATCGTAGCATTGAATCTCCGGCATATTTTCTCCCCGGTTAGAACGGACAAGCACATATAAAACATTCCCGGCAACATAACATGCCTCTGCACCCATCCTGCCGCTGGTCACAGTATGTTCAAAAGTGTGGACTAACGTACTCTTTTTTGTATCCATGTCATATAAAGATAAGACATTATTATTTAAAAAATATATACCATTTCTTTCCTCACATGGTATCTGCAGACAGATATCCTCTGTGTACTGATAATCCAATATATCCGCAGGCAGCTCATCTGCCGCTGCCTCCGCTGCTATTGCCTCCTGTTTTACATTCCCTATATGAATCCCTGACAAAAGCATAGCGAATGACAAAACCATCGCTATCAATGCCCTTCTTGTTTTTTTCCTTACCTGCTTCATGGTAGCACCTTCTTTCTGTTATATCACTAATTTTACCGGGTCAATTACAAACAGTGCTTTTCCCGACATTCCCCTTAATATAAATACATTTGAATACCGTTCCCATATCTTTTTATCTGTCTTCACCCGTGGCGAACCATAACCACTGCCAAAAGCATTTTTACCAATATTCCCAAGCGTTAGCTTATTTGTCTTAACCATAAAATAGCGCAATTTCCTGCATTGATAAAATGCTTTCGTGCCAATTTTATTCACCCTAGACGGAATTGTAATAATCGTCAATGCAATACATTTATTAAATGCATTTGCCCCTATGGCAGTCACATTCTTGCCTAAAGATACGTTTGTAAGCTTTGTACACCCGTAAAATGCCTGTTGGCCGATTTTCTTTACGTTTTTCCCAAGTTTTACTGTTTGTAGTTTTATATTATTTTTAAATGATGCTTTTCCAACAGAAGTTACTTTATAGTTCCTGCCTCCTAGCTTTACCAAAGCCGGAACAGAAACACTAGACGGATTTTTTCTGGTACTCTTTGTATATTCTGCTGTCCTGTTTTTCCCAGTTCCTGTAATCTTGTAAACTGCTTTTGTCTTTTTATCCGTAACCTTCGAACCTTTCTTTATCTTCTTTGCAGAATTGGTTTTGTCCTCATCCTTTGTACCCGGACGAGCGGAAGGCTTTGGTTTAGCCGTCGGTTTTATGGTAGCTTTTGGTGTCTCTGTTGGTTTCAGGGTTGGTTCCGGTGTTTCTGTAAAAACAGGAGTTGGTGTTATCGTTGGTACTGTAGTTGGCACAGTGGTTGGTATCACTGTTGGGCTGACTGTCGGCACTGGTGACAAAGTTGGTACAACAGACGGACTTGCCGTCGGCGTCACAACCGGGGTATTCGGCCCGGAAGGCACATTCGGATAGTTCGGACGGACAGGCGGCTTTGAAGTTGGAGTTGGAGTAACTATAGGTGTTGGAGTAGTATCCTCTGAATCTTTCTTGATTTGCTTTACTCCAATCAAATCAAAATTATTTCCTGTAGAGCGCTCTGATTTTTTAGAAACTGCTACAAAATATAAACTATCAACCCCATCCAAATCTGTGCCGGATTTTCCATTCCACAGATAAGTAATATTAGTTACTTCCCCTCTTGACAAAGTCCCCAGATCTAAACTGTCTATTATTTCACCGTCTACTGTATTCTTATGTACTTCCAAAGTCCCCTCTGTATCAACACCGCTTTCATTCGCTACCTGTATATCTACCAAATGAGTATCATCATATTCATTATCTGTAAGGTTTAATGCCAGTTCTGTATATCCAATTTCCATAGGATATACATCATTCCCTGCATTATCGTCTCCACTTACCTCTGTTGCCACATCAACCGTACCAAATTCTAAATTTCCTGGTACTGTATAATCCGCCGTTACAACCTTGCTTTCCCCAGGCGCTAACTTATCTGAAAATTTTGTTTTTGTACCGTCGATATTGACAAGAAATCCATTAACGTTCTTTGTCCCATTATTTTTTACTTCGACTTTGACAGGCGCAGCCTTGCCCGGAATCAACTCTGTTTCATCCGCATATGCACTCTCTACAGACAAATCCACTGTACCCGCCTTATGATAGAAACATAAATCTGTACTGTTATCGTCTGCTCTTTTGTATACCACTTCCAGATTCCCATTTGAGTCAATTCTCCCCTCCGGGGCATAGATACTGGCAGCTACGTCCGAAAGCTGAATTGTTTTGCTCCAAGTTTTACTGTCCTTATCATAAACAATGCCTTCTAACTGCTTTTTATCCTTATCATCCATCGCCGTCCAAATCATTGCCATCTGGCCGTTTTCTCCCGGAAGAATATGAAAATCATCCGTAATTGCACTGGAATCGTCCTCATAGATTACTTTTTCCTTCCCGGAAGCATCCTGCATTACCAGCTTGCCATCTTGATACCAGAAACATAATATATCATTGCCAGCCGTAATAAACTGTGGATTAGAATCCATCACTTCATTGTCTGTTGCAACTCCATTTACAACAACCTCCCTGTCATTAATTGATGATGTATCGGCATCCTTATCAACTGTATACGCAAACTGATATGTCCCATCAAATGCCGTACTCAATGAAGTAATCAATCCCACATCTGTAAGATAACTATGTTTTTCTACTTTGCTTCCGTCAATAACAGAATATGCAATATTATTTTTTCCAGTTGTCAATAAGAAATCACCTTCTGTATTCTGAATATAGGCAACATATGGTTTTCCTGCCCCGTCCACTCCAATCTCTGGCGCTGCGGCCATCCATGCAGTATCACTTACAGTAATCGCATTTCCAAAACCGCTGCCCTTTGCCCATGTACTCATAGCGATTGTACTGGCTTTTGCCACATCTTCCAGGGCGGCATTATCGGAAAACTCCTTTGAAATATTCTGCCATGCAACATAAATCTTCTCTCCATCCGCAATGACAGACGGGGCAAAATCTGCTGTGCCATCATCGTCAACTGCCTGTGGTGCAGACCAATTCCCTTTCACATTGTTATAAACAGAGTAAACCAACTTAGAACCATTTATCGTTGAACGGTTCGTATCATCCTCCAACCAGAAAAGCATCTTAGTATCGCCTGCCTGAACCAGTTTTGTTTCCGTATTTTCGTACACCCCTGTGTCAAGAACAGTCTCCCCCATGTCAGAACCTGTCCCCTTCTTTAAAGAAAACTTTTGAGACTGGCGGCTTCCAATCCATTTACTTTTTACCGAACTATCCCTTTCTGTTAATTCAAAATCTGACATTTGAACCTTTTTAGACGATTTCTTTTTATTACTATCCCCTGGCAAAAGATTCCATTCCTTTTCTGCAATCGTCAAAGAATGTTCAAACATCAGCAATTTCACCTTTAAAGCCATTTTAGCCTTTAAATCCATAGAATCACTATCTTTATGAAACACTTTTGTTTTTATCGTCATAGTACCCGAACCTTCAACGCCAACCGAAGCAACCGCTTCAACACCAACACCGCCTTCTGCCTTTAAATGAGGTTCTAGTGTAAGTGTCAGGTCACAATTTTTTGTATCCCATAATTTCTTTGTATAATTATAGCTAAACTTCCCATCTGCAGAACCATCTGCCCCAAAGGTGATTTTAGCATAAACAGGAACCACCCCTACTATATACTGCGTCTGTACGCTTAAATCAACTGTCGAAGTCAATTTAATCTGCCCGCCCAGAATGGTTTCACCAGAATCATTCAGTGCACCCTCTAAATAACCGACAACTTTGACATTTGCTGAAATCCCAAACCCATAATTCATTTTCAAGTCCTGTATTTTATCATTCCACTCTGATAAATTCATATCTTTCTTATTGTCACTACAGAACTTTTTCCATTCACTCCAAGAATCATTTGAAAAGTCACTGCCCTTTACCGGCTTTCCGCCAATAGAAATGCGTACCTTATTCTTTTCAATGGATACTCCCATCTGTACCTTTTTGATGTCCAGTTTAAAATCAGCCCCCGCCATTAATGCCACATCACTGCCTAAAGTGCCTGTGGAATCTGTTTCTAACAAATCAACCGTATCACCGTCAGAAGGCGCAGATGAATTTCCCTTGATTACCAATGCCGTTTTTTCTTCTGAAACCGTTCCATCTTCTGCTGTAATCTTTGCATAAATATCCATATTCGCATCAAATGCCTGCCCCATATCTAAAGAAAATATGCCATCCTTACTGGAATAGCTTTTCCCACCCTTTTGGTACAGTTCATAAGATTTCGGTTTTTTTCCATTCCAAACTGCACAAATACGGAATTTCGCATTTTGCTGCGTCTTTGATACCTCATATCTTGTTTCTGACAATAGTGCATCATACCATCTTCCATAAGAAGTACAGCACATCATGGTAGAGATATATGGTTTTGCATCATCCCCTTCTTTCTTTTTCCGCAAAGACACACTCATATAATTGGAATTCCATAACAATTCTGCATCTTTATAATAAATATCCTTGTAGAAATAATAATCACGATAACCAGCTTTAGAAACAGAAATCTTTTCTGTTTTCATCGCTTCATCAGACAAAGTATTCTTAATCACAGCCTTTCCGGCGGAATCCGTGACAGAAGAGCCAAAATCTTCCACAGAAACTTCTGCCCCTTCTACAGGTAAAAAAATATCACCATAATCATAAGCACAGATTGTTATATTATTTTTGCTGTCTTTGTCAAGCTGCAAACACCCATCAGAACCATAATTTCCTGATATATCTCCCCCACTTTCCTCCACTGTCCCATCACTGCACACTGTCCCGGCATACGACCAGAGATTAGAGGATGCTGCGTCTGACGACGCAGTAAGATTCAAATTCAAAGCGGGGCGCATACCATCGTCATCATCGCTGACATAATGGTAGATCCGGTAAACCCAGCCGCCATAATACACACGTGTGGCAATACTACTAAGACCGCCCGGCGAGCGCAGCCACCACCAACAATTTCCCACATAATCGTCTGAAGTGCTAAAATATGTCCCCATCGCTTTTGCAAAAACACTTGATTTTGCCCTTCTTGCCTCGTCATCTGTACTGTAATCAGAAACAAAGCCATATTTCTTTGCTGTATCTGTATAAACCTCAGACTCTGACAGCAAAAACACCTTATCCTTTGTATCATTACCACCATCCGTGCCATAGAAAAGGTTATCTTTGTTTTCTACAGCAGTTTCTTTAATGGCTGATTGTGCAGATGTGCCAAAAGCAGTATCAAGAAAATTATTGCTGCTATAATCCTGATTCTGTATATTTGCAGAAGCGCCATAGCCATTCAGCCAGCTCCGCATGGTACAGCCTTCCCATGTTACAGTTTCATAAACAGTATGATACCGTTTATCATCTAATGCCTTATCTGCCAGAAGCATTGCCTCCGAACCATTGACGGACAAAACCCTCCACTTGATTGGCTGGTATTTAAAATAATGGTAATCCGTTGCATTTTTCCAATTATAATATCCTGTAGATGTTGAATTATAAGTTGCATCTTCTTCCTTTATTCTCCGATATTTCGCACCATCTATTACAATATCCCCCTGTCCGTCCCATGCTGTAGCTGACTGTAACTTTTGATACAAACCATCATCTTTAATCAAATCACCTTCCTGTATAAGGCTTTTAGATAGCGCTGCATATTCCTCACTGGCAGGTATTACCTCCGCCTGCGGGTAACTCCCAAACCAGATGCAGTCCCAGGTCACTTTCTGCCCTGCGTCCATACTGCTGTCTGGCACAATGCGTGGACTTGACAGTGTTTTTCCTTCTGCCTTTGCCTCTCCTTGCTGTGCAAAAGAACTGCCTGAAAATACAGTTATTGTTAAAGCGGCACATAAAATACCGCTCAATAATCTTTTGCATTTATTCTTTCTTTTTGTTTTCTTTTGTAATTTGCTGCCTGATGTTTTCATCAATTTCCTCTCTTTCTTGCTGTGTCTGCTTTGACAGCACCAAATGCTCCAACAGGTTCTTTCGTAACAAATAGGTATCTCCATGGGATAGATGCCCTTTATAACTTGCCAGACTTCTCTCGATTTCTTCTCTGGTCACAATTTCATTACGATATGCATGGCGAAAACGCTTTAATTTCCGTTTTACCCTTTTCTTATTGGATGCCCGCAGCTTTCTGATGACTTTCCCATTTTCAGTCATATAAAAATGAAATCCCAAATAATCCACTCCCTGAGACAAAGGAATAATCTGCGTCTTCTGATTAAACTCCAATGCCCGTTCTTCCATAAGATGCTTTTCCATATCCTTCAGATAGGACACTAACTGTTTCCTGTCATTATGTATCAAAATACCATCGTCCATATACCTTGTGTAATATTTAACCCGGAATTGTTCCTTAATTAATCTGTCAATCCCATCCAGATAATATAGTGCAAACCATTGGCTTGACTGGTTTCCAAGCGGCAGCCCTTTTTCATCTGTAAGTGAATAGCTGTCAATAAATACATTCAATAAATCTATTACTTTTTTATCTTCTGCAAACGCTTTCCGCAATAATTTTTTTAATATCCCATGGTCAATGCTGTCATAATATTTCCGTATATCAAACTTTAAAAAATACCCTTCTGTTCCATACTTCTGATAAAACGCATGTAAAAAAGAATCCAGCCTGTCCATAGCAAAATGCGTCCCTTTGCCAATCCTGCTTGCAGCATTATCATAAACCAGATGTCTTTCCATATATGGCTGAATTACATTATCACAAAGGGTGTGCTGCACAACCCTGTCCCTGTACTGCAATGCATGAATCATACGTTCTTTGGGATCATAAATTCTAAACTGCTTATATGGTTTAGGACGATACCTGCCACTTATTAGCTCCCCTCTTAACTTCTGCAAATTCCAGGCTAAATCCATCTCAAACTCTACCACCTCTTTCTGGTCTCTTTTCCCTTTTCTTGCTGCCCGATGGGCATTATAGAGATTTTCAAAACTTGCCATATCTCCATAATCCATAAAATTCCCCACCTTTTTCTGCCAGTTGTCTTCACAAATATGAAAGATATCTGTGAAGACACCCAAAGAATAAAGTTTCCTGTACTCCCTTTCCGGCATTCTGTGTTTTTCCATTTACAAACAATAATCCTATTCTTTGTAACGTCTATTCTATATCTATAATTTTTTATTATACTGATTTGGAAAAAAAATGGAAGTACTATCTTTTATTTTCCTTATTATAAAACATTAAGTGTATGCTTTCGGTAATATACAGCAAGATTTTACTATGAACAGCCCAAGTAATATTAAGGTCCTTTGCAAATTACCTTTGTCGCCCTTTTCGGATAAGCGTTACCAGAATAACGGAATGTCCCTGGATGGCTGCGTTCATAAACTGCCAGCTGGGCGTCTGTCATCAGGCAGAAATATCCTCCAGCCCTGCGCGGTGTTGTATCAAAATGATACCAGCCGCCCTTTACGTATGCCAAGTTCCACCAATGATGATGATTTGGAAGAGCTGGATACCTTGTAATCATAATATTGGGAATCCCCGCCCTTGTAAGCAGGCAGCGTGCGAACCCATAATAAGCATAACAGTTGCCATTGCCATAACGGAGGGCGCGGAGCGCCGCACTTTCCCAGCTTTTCCCGCCATTATAATTCACATAACGCATATGGGACTTTACATAACTGTAAATTGCTTTACATTTTGCAAGATCAGACCAGCCAGGTTTTGTTATCTTCTTTAAAATGCTGTCAGCATACAAATCAACCCCTGACAGACACCGCACCTGCACTTTCATCTTTTTCTTTGCTGTATTCCCTGCTTTATCCTTTGCCGTTACTAGAATCATATATGTGCCCTTCCGGTTCCAGTCGACCTCACTAAAATCTGCTTTTACAGGCACTTTACCATCTCTTTCATCATAAGCTGTTATGTATTTTTTATATGCTGTCTTCCTATCCTTATAAAGTATGATATAGACATCATTTCCATTATAGCCCTTCTTCCCAACAAATCCCCGGATTACAGGGGCTTCCTTATCCTCCGTCCCCCATCCATAAGAAAGGGTATCCGTTTCCACGGCATATTTTAACTTCGCCTCGCCGCTATACACAGTAACCGACTGTAGTTCTGCTTCCTGTATCTCTTCCAGCCCTTTTAGCTTTTTATAAAATACCGTAATCTCAGCCCCAGGCTGAATCTTTCCAAAACTTACCGATATTGTTTTCTCTTTTAGTATCAAATTATCTTCTGTATCAGGCTTTTCATCTTCCCCGGAAAAAACGCCCCCTTCTGTTTCCTGCCCTGGCACATTTGTATCTTTCTCTTCTTCTGGCGGCTCTTTCGCAGTATCTTTACATAATACTTTACACAGGAAACTAAATTTCCCTTTTTTTACCACCCCATTTTCAGAACGGTTCTGTACCGTAAAAGCAGCCGAATTAATCCCATCCCTCACAACCGCTTCTGGCTGCCCAATAGAAACCTCATCTGTGCATACTCTAATCACAGGCTTATTTCCATTTGCTTTTACAATAAGTTTATATTTTTTCCTGCTGCCGGACTTTTTCGCAATAATTGTTGTTTCTCCCTGCTTCTTCCCAGTAATCATCCCATCCCTGGAAATATAGGCAATGTCTTCATCGCTGCTTTTAAAAGTATACCCTTCCATATTGCCGATAAAAGAAACCTGCCTGCCAACCTTAACACTGCCAGATTCCAGTTCCAGCCCCGCCGCCTGCACATTAACATTACTGTTTACTATACCTGCCATGCACAACAGCGCAAAGCAAAAAAACTTCCTGCAATCCCATCTGTTCCTGCCCATTTGAATCCTCCTGTTATTTTGCCACATACATAATCCCGCTTACTTTTTTATCTGTAACCTCTATCTGAAGCCTGGACTTTCCTTTCGTATAAAAATAAACCCCAAAATTATCCTTTGCCTTCCCATATTTTTTCACTACCGTATTGTACGAACTGCCAATCTTTACGCCTTCCTTTGTCGCAACCTTATTGGTACGCAAGGTAATGCTGTTAATATATTGTGTCCCTTTCACAGAATTAGAATATGTAGTCAGCGTAAAATCCTTATAAACATATGTACTATCCAGCCCATTATACGCACAGCTCTTGGAACGCTTCTGGCTCAGTGGTTTCCCGGCCTTTTTCATCAATGCGTCTGCCTTTCCATGCATGCTTGCTAAAACACCTTTATATTTAAACAAATATCCCTTTGGCGCCGCCTTTGCCGGAACCTGCATTGCTGATGCCATCAATGCCAAAACCATTAAAAAACAAATTACCCTTTTTCTTACGATTTTCATTTCCATCCTCTAGTCCTCCAAATTAATAACTGATAACGCTTCCATATTCTTCTACTTCTTTTTCCTGCTTCAACCTCATATTGTCATAAAATTTCCCCTTCTCTTCCCACACTTTTTCCAGCATTTTCTCTCCCTTATGCCCTTTCAACCCACATTCTGAAACAAGGAACTTCCCAAGATAAGAAGTCATTTTCTTTGCGCCGGAAAGGTTCATATGAAGCCCCATATCATAAGTGTCTGTATCGTAATCCAGTTTTACCCTGTCAAAAAGTTTCAGGTAATTAAGATAAGGCAGCCCATATTTTTCAGCATAGGAAACTACCTGCCTTTCATATCCATCATACCAGACAGGCGATACACTGGGCGCTTTTACAAGCACCAGGCGGATTCCTTCTGATTCGCATAATAGACGTATCTTATCCAAATACTCCATTGGCATTTCCCCAAAAGCATAATCCTTTGGCTCTTCTTCAAACCAGACCCCCTCCACAAAAGGCGCTGTATCCACACGCATATAATAGCCATTATTACTGACCTTTTTATGCCTGGCATAATACTTTGTATCTTCCTTTGTAAGCTGTGTAATCCGGGTGTGATACCTTAATATCGGAAAAAGGTAATCCACAAAATTCTCATTTGGAAGCATGGATGCCTGTACCGCCTTTACTTTAGATACAGACCACCGCATCCCATCCAAAGCCATCCGATTATATTCCTCTTTCTGCGGCTTGCCGTGCATTAAGGCCTGCACGTTAAAAACCACAACCTCCGGCTTCTCATACCGGAGCGCATCCTCCAAAAGATAATAAGACTGCCACACAAGCTGCTGCGCGCTTCCACGGATATAGCTTGTAATCCCAAACTCCCTCCACAAATCTACCGGGCTAAACGACTCATAAACTTCACAATCCCCCACCATCAATACATCATGTGGCGTTGTTTCTTCATAATACTCTTCTGCAAAGCCCCCTTCTTTAAAATTCACAGCATATTTTGGAACAACCAGTTCCTGCAATGCCAGGAACAAAAAAATGGCAAGCACCGCCGCTGCTATATTCCGAAGCCATTTTACCCATCTGTTTTTATCCATTCTATCCCCCTTGTACAAATAAAGAATTAAAACTGATTATAAATAAAGCCAGAACTGTCATACCCCACCCCATACACCCCAAATAAAAGAATGGAGAAAAATAAACCTGCTACAATAAGATACTGTATCATAAACGGCTTTTTCGCAAGATATTCCCGTACAGGCTGCTTCCTCTGCAAAAGGCTTACCAAAACCAAAAGTAAAACGCCAACCGCCACAATTAGGTAATCTGCTTTTGCCAGCCCCAAATCTGTCAATTCTTTGACTGTCAGCGCCTTCAAATCCCACTGGGTAAAAATGCTCCGAAAACTGATAAAAGCATCCCTGCATCCTCTTGCATTGTCAAACAGGCGCAAAGAACTCATTAACAAAAATGTCCTAATTACCATAAAAGCCCGGTAACCCGTGCTTTTTACCAGAGCCGGGAATTTTTTATGGAATCTGCCATATAATGGCTCCAATTCCTCTGAAACCAGGATAATCACGCCATTCATCAGCCCCCACATCACAAAACGCCAATATGCGCCATGCCAGATTCCTGTTGCAATCCACAGCACAATAGTAGCAGTATAGACAGAAACCCTTTTTGCTACGGATATTCCAAAATGCCTTTTTACAAAAGAAGTAAGATTCCTTAACGGCTTACTGATACTAAATGGATAAAAAACATAATCCTTAAACCATGTTCCCATCGTAATATGCCACCGCCGCCAATATTCTTTGATACTTTTTGAAAAGAAAGGGCGCAGGAAATTTTCTGCCACCTCTATTCCAAAAAGCTGCGCCGTGCCAATTGTAATATCAATTCCCCCTGTAAAGTCACAATAAAGCTGTACTGCATAAAAAAGCATTTCCACAAGTACAAAAACCCCACGGTAATATGCCGGCTCGCTTACTAACGATTGAACTGCAGCCCCAATCCTGTCCGCAATCACCAGCTTTTTAAATACTCCCCACAAAATCCGTTCCAACCCAAAAAATATCTTTCTGCCATCCAATGAGTGAACACCATACAGTGTTTTGGACAATGCCCCATAACGGCTAATTGGCCCCTGCCCAAGCTGTGGAAAAAAAGAAACAAATAATGCATATTTAAAGAAATTCTTCTGCACCTTTGCCCGCTTCCAATAGACGTCCAAAAGATACCCCAGAGACTGGAACATATAAAATGATATCCCAAGCGGCAATAACAAATCCACATATGTAACCTGCTTCCCATACCCTATCCACGAAAAAATACGGTTCAGGTTATCAATCCCAAAGTTTAAATATTTTAATACAGCCAAAATTCCAAGGTTCACAAAAAGGCATACAATAACGATATATTTCGCAGCCTTTTTCTTTTTTGCCTTATATATTTTACGTTCTTCCAAAGACGCCCCTTCTTCCAGCATCTTTTCCCCTTCCCTGTCGGCCTTTTCCTGCTGCCATCCTATACTCAACGCAGACAGGTACACAGTCAGGGTTACCGCCAAAAGAAACACAATGCATGTTAGCCCCTGCGCCGCATAAAACCCATAGCTTGCAAAAAGAAGAAGAACCCACTGGTATTTTCCCGGAACCAAATAATAAAATACGCAGACAGCAAAAACAAAAACCATAAAATAAAGCGATGTAAATGACATACCGCTATCCCTCCATCAGCCGTTCTGCCATTGCCGTAAGCGCTTCCAGGGAATTAAAATTTTCCGGGACAAAATCTTGTGCCGTAACATCAATGCCAAGCTCCATCCCAAGCTCCGCCACCAAGGTTACCAAATCAAGGGAATCAAAAAGCTTGTCATCTACCAGCCTCTGCTCTTTTCTGTAATCCAAATCATCATGCAATTCCAGCAAAATATTTTCAATCACTTCTTTTATCTTTTCTGTTTTCAATATTTTTCTCCTTAGAAACTATTAATCCAAAAAACTACAGACCCACCCAAATAGCACATATTACTTTGTATATTTTTTACAATGGGATACGCCCCAAAGCTGCACGGTCCAACTTCCCATTCCTGTTTAATGGAAGCTTTTCCTGACAATATATCTTATTTGGTATTTTATAAGATGGAAGCTTTTCTTTTAAATATTTTTGCAGCGCCTGACGCCCTGCATCCCCTTGGTAATACAGGCATATTTTCCCACTCTTATAAGCAGCTCCCGCCTTTACCACGCCTTGCAGCCCTTCCGCTGTTTTTTCAATTTCTCCCAATTCAATACGGTGTCCCATATGCTTAATCTGGAAATCCCTGCGGGACACAAAATAAAGATTCCCTGCATCATCATATTCCGCCAAATCACCTGTATGGTAATACCTTTTTCCGGCAATTTCATCTGTCAAAAAAGATACAAACTTTTCCATTGTTTCCTGTTCCAATGCAAAATAACCTTCTGCCAATGTTTCACTTTCCAGACAGATTTCCCCAATCTCCCCAGGCTTAGTAATTACTTTTCCTCCAATGGCCAGATAAATCTTCTGCCCTGGAAGAGCCTTCCCAATCGGGATACTGTCCCCTTCCCAATTGTTCGGAATCCTAAAACAAGCGCATACTCCCGCCATTTCAGAAGCCCCATACAAGTTAACAAAAACGGTATCTGGTAAATATTCCATCCAATATCTAAGCTGCCCGACCTGAAACGTTTCCCCAACAAAAAACACCTTTTTCAAATAACCTGGCTTCTCTTTTTCAAAGGCTTTTAACTGTGACAATATGGAAAGCGCCGATGGAACCCATTGGAGAACAGTTATCCTCTTTTGGTTTAAATATCTAACCAGTTCCATCGGCCTAAAAAACATACCGGCATCAATAATGTGGAAATTCATCCGATATTTCAGCATTAAATAAAAATCCTTTGCAGACGCATCAAAACAAAATGGCGTCTGGTTTGCAATTACATCATTTTCTGAAAAGGAAAATTCCCTGCAAAACGATTCCAGAAAAGCCACCATGCTTTTATGGGATTTTACAATACCTTTTGGTTTCCCTGTAGAACCGGAAGTAAAAATAATGTATAATGCTGCATTTTCCGGAAGCATCCTGCGTTTCTTCTGCAGCCGCCCCATAACATCTGGTTCTGGCATCTTTTCTGCACGGCTAATATCTGCATATGTATATACGCCATCTGCACCTGTCTTTTCCAACACCTCCTGTACCTGCCCTGCTGCCATATCCTCTGCCAATGGAATATAATAGTTGCCGCTAAGCAGCACCCCAAGATACAAAATAAGCGTTTCCAGCCTGTGTTCTGCCTTTACTGCCACAGGCCGGTTCCAGATTCCCATGCCATACAGCCTGGCCGCAAAAGAAGCAGCCGCTGCATAAAATGCCCTGCCTGTCATATCTCCATTACAGTCTGACAGAACCATACCTCTCCAGGCTGGGCATTCAGAAAAATTTTCTGCCTGCAGATAAGAAATAATATTATGTTCCAGCATTTTGCCTCCCTATCGTTATTTCTATACGTTTTTCCCATATCTATCCATGGCCGGAGCAATATAAAACTTGCCGGCAAAACCTTTACTTCTTTTCCTTATATTTATACCACGCATTCCAGGACTTAATTGTAGAAATGCCCTTAATCATTTTCTTATTCTGCTTATTTTTAAATGTAACCTTGTACTTAATGCTTTGCACGCCTTCCGGCAGTTCAACCTCCACACAGGCGGCTCCCCCAAGCATAGGCTCCCCTTCTGGAAATTTAGGGCTTGCTGTCAAAACTGCGCCCTTTACAAATTTCTTTGCACTGTATTCATATACCAGACTTCCTTTTGAACCGTCTGACTCATACCCAAAAAGATATTCCAGTTTCTTCTTTTTCGGCTTTCCCTTTATCTGCATAATTGTTACATAAAAATCCGTCTGGCAGTTTTTCCATGACCGGCTTGTTGTCTTCATCAACAAATACTTTTTTGGATGCTCTTTCGTCAATGTTACATAAAAAGATTTCTCAGAAACCGCCTTTACCGCCTGCGCTGGCCTTGGGACTACAGCTGCTGACAGAACTAATGCTATGGCCAAAACAATACTAATTACTTTTTTTGCTTTCACAACTTTTTCCTCCAAATTTTCCCTTATGCATACTTTCTAACAGTATAAGTTTTATTTTTAGACATAATAACACTATTATTGTTATTTTTCAACACTAATACTAAATTTTTTCCAAAAACTAACACTGTAACCTACTGTCATTTCTCCACAGAATCGTCAACAATAGGGATAAAGAGCACATTAACCTGATATCACCATATTTCAATCAAAATCAGAAATATTATCCAAACAAAAATGGTAAGTTTAATCCGCAAATTATAAAAAAGGAGAAAAACATGGGCGTAAACTATGAAACCCTTGGAAAAAATTTATATTATTACCGAAAAAAGAAAAAGCTGACACAAGAAGAACTGGCGGAACACATGGACTTATCCGTTGGATTTATCAGCCAGCTTGAACGTGGCATCGCAAAACCCAGCATTGATACATTAGCTGATATATGCGATATTTTAGAATGCCCGGTTGGTGCAATTTTAGAATATTCTAGTTCCGAAAACTCCCCATTCTTACTAGAACTTTTAGAAATATTTGAAGCTCTTCCTAAAAAAGATCAGCGATTATTTTATTATATGATAAAAGCTTATAAAGAACATCTATAAAAAGGGGAATGCACGAACATTCCCTGCTTTGCGCTATATCCAAGTCTGACAAAATCCTTCGTAATAAATTTACAAAATTCTGGACTCTGCATATTACTAAGGCAGTTAAATGTCGATGTTTTTACTGTTTTTTTGAGGGACTGCAAAGAAATATGGAAAGGTGTATAGAATCCAATAGAATGGGATAAAACTATACACCTTTATGCGTTGCTATGTTAACCATTGCGACATTAATTATCGGTATTATCATTTATCAGTAGCGGTCTTTGATAGAGTTTACGTTCAATTTGCTTGCGCTTTTTACTAATTAATTTTAGTGTTTCGACAGCCTTTTCTTTTTCTGCTACTTCTTGTAAGTCATCCAAGATAGTCAATTGATCAAATAAATTACCGTTATACTTCTTTTCATTTGATGGCATGATATCACCTGCTTTCAATGAATTTTATAGAAACTCTGTAACTAACTCCTTCAGCATATCCATTTTTAAAACAACAACCGCCTTATCTTTTGTAGACCTGCCTTTGTCAATTTCATCAAACAGCATCCCATCTGCATTCCTCCTTACATCCCTCAAATGATATTTGAATTCTTTCAGGAATGCCGCAAACTCCAAGTCATCTGCCCCAAGCTTTGTAAACCAATCAAACAATGCAAGAAACAAAAAAGAATCCTTACTATTAAATATATCTTTGACCTCGTTTGTAATTACCTTTTCCAGCCTATGGAGATTATCTTCCAATTTTTCAAACTCTTCTATGGATGCTTTCTCATTTAAGTATTTACAAGCAGATTTTGTCTGTTTTTTCCACTCCTTTAAATGATTGCTGCACATAACCGTTTCAACAACCACCCGTTCTATGATGCCTTTTAACTTTTCTGTCTCCGTATAATTGCTGTAATCTAGGAAAAACCTGCTGTCAAGGATTTTCCTAATGCATCCGGCAAAATTATCCAAAAAAGTAAACGCTTTCTGGCTGGCATTCATAGAAGTATGGTTATTATACCTTTTAATATACCTTGAAATCTTATGGCAGTCACAATGCTCATGGATTACTGTTTCAATTTGATATTCATCAAATTTCTTTTTCAGTTCCTTTGGAAGCTTTCCATATGTTTTGTTTTTAATGTCAAAAACTGCATCCACCCAAACAATATTCCCATCCTCGCCTTTTACCTTCTTCTTATAAGGAATCACTGAATCCCCAACAGAAGATGTTATTTTATAATTCCCATGCCGGAACTGGTTTAACGCAGAACTTCTCTGCCCACCGTCAGCAATGCATAACTGCGAATCCTCTTCCTCCCCCAGAATAACCGGCGGAATATACTCATCTGTCAAAACCGTTACCACAAGTTCATTGATTTGTTCTTTTGTCCAAACAAACCGCCTCTGGACATCTGCGTTATTGCTAATATCACCATCTTTAATTTTGTTTAAATACATATCTAATGTATAAGTCTGTTTTCTTGGCCCAGCCATGATACATCCCTCCTCTATCTTTCTTTTTAAAGTAACACTGACGTATTTCTATAGGAATGGATTGCCGCGCAGCAATCCCGGTACTGCCTTCCATCCATTTGCAGTATTTTTCTGATTTCCTCCGGAAAATAGCCATCTGCCATTAGCTTTAGCACATCCCTCTGCTGTTTAGAAAGCCTGTCCAGATATTTTACTATTTTATTGCTGTAATACCCGTCCTTCCTTTCAAAAACCTCCTCTTCCAATGTCCATCTCCCGGCAATTACATCTAATAGAGCCAGATTTTCATCTTCTTCAACAATGATATCAATAGAAATGGATATCCTGTCCATTTTACGTTTCTCCCGGTTTCTTTTTGTCATTTCTGTTTTTATTTTATTGGACAGGCATGTGTACAAAAAGCCGTCAAAAGGCTGAGAAGCATCATACCTCCCGGCAATATCTGTAAATACCTCATTTGCTAATGAATAAAAATCATCCTTATCCTTCTCTGATATCCCCCCAAACCTTAATATAATCCTGTCAACTATCCTATGTAATTTTTTTGCGTTATCTGCATAATAACTTTGTAAAATTTTTTCCATCCTTGCCACCTCACATATTTATATTATAGCGCTCTTTCCCTGAAAATTTTCAGCAAGTTCTTGACTTTTCTGTAAATATCTTTTAAAATAACAATACAATTTGCAGATAAGGATTTGATTCGCAGAATTTTTTCAGTGCAAGTCTTATTATACTGATTATTTTCTGCATGTCAATACCTTTACCGAAAATTTTCTGCAAAGTCAGGAGGATTCTTTATGGCATTATTAAACCGCATCAAAGAACTATGCAAGGCAAAAGGCGTGTCACAACGTAAAATGGAGCAGGATATCGGCATCAGCAACGGCGCCTCTTCAAAATGGGAAAACAGCTCTCCCAGCATCGAAATTATCCAAAAACTATCCGCTTACTTTAATGTATCCATTGATTATTTAATGACAGGAGGAACAAATTCTGATATAATCCCATTAACCACAAAAGATGAAACTGACATTGCCAAAAGGCTTGAAAATACACTTTCTGTCCTGGATACACAGGAAGCGCTTATGTTTTCTGGCGAGCCACTCGACGATACAACAAGGGAACTTTTAAAAGTCAGCCTGGAAAACAGCATCCGGATTGCAAAAGTGAATGCAAAGCAAAAATTTACTCCAAAAAAATACAGAAAAAACAAAGAATAGGGTGTGATTCATATTAAAATAGATGAAATTGTTCTAAAATTAACAAAAAAATATAAGACGTCCAATCCTTTTGAATTAGCAGAGCATTTAAAAATTTCTGTCTTTTATGAAAACTTAGGGACAATTAACGGATACTACAACAAGCCGTTACGAATGAAACAAATACACATTAATTGCTGCCTGGAGGAACAAGAAGCAAAATACACCTGCGCACATGAACTAGGGCATGCCGTCCTCCATCCAAATGCCTCTACCCCTTTCCTTCGTTCTAACACAATGATTTCAGTAGAAAAAATGGAAACAGAGGCAAATACCTTCGCAGTCAACCTTCTGATACCAGATGAAGCCATTATAGAAAATGCCGGCTACACAACAGAACAGCTTTCCAGGCTTCTTGGATATAACCAGAAACTAATAGAATTACGTTTAAAAACTTTTCATTAAAATATCCGCCACTACGCAAGTAGGGGCGGATATTTTTTAACAAATCTTACATTATCCGTTACCATTCACGGCCATTATTCTTTAATTCTATCAATATCTGCCAAATTAATACCAAATGCCTGGAGAATTGCTTTTAAATCTAAATAACGTTTCAGCATGGTTTTATATGCTTTAGCATCTTTCCCATCTTCAATCATATAATCTTGCAGCCTGGAAAATTCTTCTATATTTTTTTGTATCATTTCCTTTTCTGGCATATAACCACCACCTTTCACAAACGATTACGGCATAGCTGCTATCTATATTTTAGCTGATTATGTAATTCGTGTAAAGCCCGCCTTTTTACTAATTTATGTTTCCAAAAGGAGAAGTAATAAGTAGTACCACTTATCACAGGAAAGGAGAATTTTACGATGGAATCGAAAAAAACAGGATACTTTTGTGGAAACTACAGCTCCCATTTTGGAGGGGCAATTTATCTTTCAGATTTTAACACCAGCTATTCAGGAAGCCGCAATATTGCCCGGCGCATTGTGTCTGACTGGCAATTCGATGAGCACTGCCGGAAAAATGAAATAGTACGGGAAAACAGGGACTATGCAGACAAGGAGGCATGCATAAATTAACGTATTACATATTACTAAGGTGGTTAAATATCAACGGTTATCATGCCTGGTTGAGAACTGCCCAAATTCATTTTGAAGATAAGGAGAAAAAAATGGAGAAAAAACAAAACAATATTTATCCAGAATATTCTGCCAATGGAGACGGAAAGGCAATTATCGAAATCTTAAATATCGGTTTTGAGCCATTGCTTACCCAAAAAGAATATAAAATATACCAAGAAATTGGCTCTTTAAAAGAAACTTTATCTGTCCTGAAACATAGTATCGCGTTTCTGGAAGCAAAATTATCTTATTTAGATGATACAGAATGCTATTTTGACTGGTTAAAAAGAAGGCTTCAAAAAGCAAAGCTCCAAAAAATATTTTACGGAGAAAAGCAAAAATACAAAGAAGGCTTATTTAAGGAAATGTTGGCAAAAAACATCCATAAAACAAGAAAGCTTTATAATAACAGGACGTTTAAAAAAGAAGAACAATTCCGGAATATAGCAATATTTGAAAGCGAACTGACAAGATGCTTTGGATGCAATGATATGGAACACTGCGAGGATATCATCAGCGTAGTCACGTTCTATACTGCCATCTTCCAATCCATTATGCACAATGGTTTTACTTACAAGGACAAGCATTTTGTATTCTTTACAGCAGGCGCAGGGCAGACAAGATGCAAAAAAAGCACGTTTGTATCAGAAGATAAACTGAAAAAAAACTTCCAGCGCCTATTTTGCGGGTTAACGCCAGAAGAAATCAACCGTCAAGGTGGAATGAATACAAATAAATACTTGGCATATACAAGCCTTTGCCAGACAAATAGTGAAACCTGGCAGGACTTTGATATTGACAGGGCAATTGTAGTAGATGACATTGCGTATAACATCCCAAACCAGACAATACGGTATATCTACACGGAAAGCCCGGAAGACAAAAAGAATTTAGAAAAGTTAAAAGAAAAACTGCTTTCTGTTAAAACCGAACTGCACACAATTAAGATTCACAAAAAAAGCTCCCCAAAAGGTTACAAAAGAGAAAAAACTGAAATCAAACATGAAAAAGAACTACTGGATGAAAAAAAACAGCTTCAGGATGAAATCGCCCTGCTCCGCTCAAAGTACCATAAAGCCTCCATCCAGAACATGGATATTTCCATCCCTTTTACAGATGGTTTTGGCATCTCTTTAAAAAAACTCCCCTCTTCCATGATACGCTTGCCCTTTATAAAAGGGTTAATTGCATATTGCCCAAGAAGGGCATTTACCGGCTGGTGCAGGGAGCACCATATAAAAATCCATAAAATCACTGATATTTATGGAAAAACATATTCCCTCTCACAAGTGGACTACATTTTTACAAAATCACAATTCAAAATGTGGAACTATTTTAACAATGAATCTAATAAAATAAACGGACAGTCCAGGACCGGATGGGAAATCTATAAAGATAACTTTAAAAAATATGGTTGTACCGCTTGTAGGTGCAATGTTGAAAATAATGTAAAACTAAATGCAAAAACAAACTATCAGATTTTACAGACACTTACAACAGAAATGACGGATAAAGATATCCATGATTTAGCAAGCTACGATATCAATACCCTAAATGGAATCGGACGCAATGTACAATGCATGCTAAATGTTTTAGGCGCAAATGAACAGAAAAACAACAGGATGAACTGGCTCCAGAAATCATTGCTGCTCTATCCAGAAATGCTAAAAGATTCTTATGTAAAAACACTGTTAAGAAATACAAAAGACAGCATGGTTAAAAAATTCAGGAGCGGAAAATTTAATATCAATGGCTCTTATGTCTTTGCAATTCCCGACCCACTCGCCTGCCTCCAGTGGTGGTTTACAGATTTGGACAAAAACAATCTGGACGCATTTGGATTTGTAAAAGAAGGTTCTGTCTCCTGCAATTTATTCCAGGACAAAGAAGAAATAGACTGCCTGCGCTCTCCCCATCTGGACCATGCACATTGTATCAGGAAAAACCAATTAAAAGAAACCGATAAAAAATGGCTGAAATCAAATGGAGCCTATATCAGCATAAAAGATACGATGAGTAAAATCCTAATGTATGATAATGACGGCGATAAATTGCTGCTTCACAACAATAAAACCATCATTAAATGCGCAAAACAGTTCCAGGAAAAATACGGAATGATACCAAATTATTATGACATGCCAAAAGCCAGCCCAGAACAAATCAATCATACTTCTTTATTTAATGGGATTGTCAATGCATACCACCACGGAAATATCGGCATGCCAAGCAATGAAATCACAAAGATTTGGACATCCCTAAACCCAGAAAGCACAAAAGAAGAAATCGAAAAAGCAATTGAAGTAATTGCTTTAAGGTGTGCAGATGTAAATTTTACCATTGATTACGCCAAAACCTTGTATAAACCAGAAATACCAGAACATATTTTAAAAGAATATAAACGGTACAGCGGAAATAAAGTCCCTTACTTCTTTTTATACGCAAAAAACAAATCAAAAAAACAAGTGGAAAAGCCCGGAAAATGCAATATTGACCGGATATCTGATATCGTCAGGAGCAACCGGATTGTATTTAAAGATTTATTAGGAAAATACTCCTGCAAAATCCTGATGGATAACCCTAATGTCAATATATATGATAAAAAGGCTGAAAAAATCCTTTCCTTTAAATATCTGCTGGAACGGGAACGCAGAAAACAAAAACGGAACGCTAAGAAAAAGCAGGAACCCTATTTGGAAAAGCTAGTCATTGCCTTAGTAAATACAGCCGAATTCCCATATAATTATGACTCCTGCATGGATTTATCCATTTACCGCTTTCACCAGAGCCTAAAACAAATCCAGCATAAAATTGCATTTGACAATACAATGGCAGGCGTATACAGCGGAACGGTTGATACTTCTAAATTGAGCAAAGACTGCCTGACATGGATTCCAATATCACATTCCTAATTCCACATTACTATTACTCCGGCGGTTAAATGTCGATGAATTTTACGTAGAATAAATTTTCATCTGCAAGGCGGAAGAATGAGTTGTAGCGAGTGCTACAACGATTGATAACAACGCGGCAGATGGAAATTTAAGCAAGTAAAAACGTCGATATTTAACCGCCGGAGTAATATTCACGGTCAATGGTATCATAAATTGCAGAAATGTTACTATTCACAGCCAATTGTAGCCAGATCTCAATAAAAAATCTCTTCCCCTT
>CAJUJR010000021.1 GCA_910586605.1 uncultured Lachnospiraceae bacterium
AAGATATTTTTTATTTCCTTAAGTCCGGCTACGATTGGCTGTGAATAGTAACAAATAGTACCCTAATACGGGCAGGAGATGCAGAATATGCTTTACACTTTGCTTAAAACTAACTATAATATAAATATTTGCAGCGTCCTGGCAGTTTTTACACATGTTGTGCAGTAACGGCAAGAGGTTTAGAGGGGAGGAAAAGCATGAGAGGAATTGACACACAGACAAAGAAAATCCGGGGGAAAGTTTTAGAAGAAGTTGCGCGGGCGGCGTTTCGCCCTGGTGATGTAAGCCATGAGATGGAGGAGATCCCATTTCGCATTACCCCGGCGGATGACCCACAGTACAGGGAAAGTATCTGGAGGGAACGTGCAATTGCTTCTGAACGGGTGCGTCTTGCGATGGGGTTGTCTTTGCGCCCTTTAGACAGGCCGGTTCATGTAACGGAAGGGTATGAAGACAGCAGCATTACAGAAAAGTATTATGAGCCGCCGCTTATGCAAGTAATTCCATCTGCATGTGACATGTGTGAGGATAATATAATAGAAGTAACAAATATGTGCCGAGGATGCGTTGCCCATCCATGTATGGAGGTTTGCCCGAAAGGGGCAGTATTTATGGAAAATGGCCATGCAAAAATTGACCAGGGGCAATGCATCAAGTGTGGGAAATGTATTGCAATCTGCCCATATCATGCAATTAGCAAAAGAATCCGCCCTTGTTCAGCGGCGTGTGGAATTGGGGCTATTGAAAGTGATGAGCATGGAAGGGCGAAAATTAATAATGAGAAATGTGTGTCCTGTGGACAGTGCATGGCAAGCTGCCCATTTGGTGCAATTTCTGATAAATCCCAGATTTTCCAGCTAATCCGTTCGATTATCCAAGGTGGTGAAATTATTGCAGAAATTGCCCCGGCGTTTGAAGGGCAGTTTGGGGAGGATATTACGCCGGCGCAGATTAAGGAAGCATTAAAGGACATTGGTTTTTCCCAGGTTTATGAGGTTGCGCTGGGAGCGGATATTGGGGCAGTGTCAGAGGCACATCATTATGTAAAGGATGTTGTAAAGGGGGAACTGCCATTTTTACTGACTTCTTGCTGCCCGGCATGGTCTATGCTTGCAAAGAAGTATTTCCCGGAGACGATCGGGAGTATTTCACAGGAACTGACGCCGATGGTTGCCACAGCGCGCAGCATTAAGAAAAAGCACCCGGATGCAAAGGTAGTGTTTATTGGGCCGTGTGCGGCAAAAAAACTAGAAGCATCCAGTGAGGAAATCCGAAGCGATGTAGACTTTGTAATTACATTTGAAGAGTTAAAGGCAATCTTTAAGGCAAAAGAAATTGATTTTAGCAACTATGAGCCTGGCCGTGCGCTGCATGATGCAACAGGGGCGGGCAGGGGCTACGCTGTAGCGGGCGGGGTGGCCTGTGCCGTGGAGCAGTGTATCCATGAATATTATCCTGGGACAGAAGTTTTAATTGAGCATGCCGAGGGATTGGCAGAATGTAAAAAAATGCTTCTGCTTGCAAAAGCAGGGAAAAAAGATGGATGTATGATTGAGGGAATGGGATGCCCAGGTGGCTGTGTTGCGGGCGTTGGGACGATTTTATCTATTCCAAAGGCGAAGCTTGCGGTGGAAAAATCCGTAAAAGAATCTACGGTAAAAGTCCCTCCAAAGGATTTGCTTGAAATTGAGCTGGATTAGAACATTTTTGAAATGTGGACGTTAAAAGAAAGGGGAAGTCTTGTGGAAATTTTAAAAGCCATATTATTTGGGATTATTGAGGGGATTACAGAGTGGCTGCCGATTAGCAGCACTGGGCATATGATTTTGTTGGATGAGTTTATTGAACTTTCTATGTCAGAGGCGTTTAAGGAAATGTTTTTGGTGGTAGTTCAGTTAGGGGCTATTTTAGCTGTTGTAATTTTGTTTTGGAAGGAAATATGGCCATTTACGGCGCCGCAGAAAGGATGGATTAAGAAAGATATCTTTTCGATGTGGTTTAAAATAGTTGTGGCATGTATTCCTGCTGTTATCTTGGAATTTGCATTTGGCGATAAGATGGAGGAGTTGTTTTATAATTACCAAACGGTGGCAATTATGCTGATAACGGTTGGTATCCTGTTTATTTTGGTGGAACAGTGGAACCAGGGCAGGGAGGCAAAAATTGTTAGCATAGGTGAAATCACCTATAAAATTGCTTTCCTGATTGGCGTTTTCCAGCTTGTGGCGGCGCTTTTCCCAGGGACTTCCCGTTCGGGCGCGACAATAATCGGTGGGCTTATCCTGGGGCTTTCCAGGACAGTGGCGGCGGAATTTACGTTTTACTTAGCAATTCCTGTAATGTTTGGGGCAAGTTTTTTAAAGCTTTTAAAGTTTGGAATGCATTTTTCACCGTTGGAGCTTGGCGTGCTGCTTACTGGCATGGTTACGGCATTCCTCGTATCTGTATTTGTAATACGCTTCCTGATGGGATATATTAAAAAGCATGACTTTAAAGTGTTTGGATGGTACCGGATTGTACTGGGCATTGTTGTGATTGTGGCGTTTCTTGTTTTTTAGAGCCAAATATTCCACAGAAGAGCTGATGGTATGGCTTAGTATCTTTTTAGAAAGTTTGCCATAAGAGCAGGGGATTTGACCTTTGTAGGCGTCGGATATTGTAAATAAAAAATGATTAAATATATGAGGTATGGCATGGATTTAGAAATGATAAATGTAGGGAAAGTAAATTATGCAAAGATTAAGTTTAATGGGGTTACGGTGATTGCAGGGGAAAACAACACCGGGAAAAGTACAGTTGGGAAGATGCTTTTTTGTATATTTCATGCTTTTTATAAGATAGAGGAGCAGGTGGCAGATGAGCGTATAAAATCTGTATCTAGGGTATTGGCTCATTACAATTCCGAAACGGCAAACATGTTTTTTAGAAGAATTGACACGAGAGGTTTTGCTAAGAAGATTATCAGCCAACGGGAGGAGTTTTTAAAAAATAGGGAGCTTTTAGAAAAAGAAATAACAAATTTCCTTTTAATCAGGGAGAAAAGTTTTGAGCGATATATCAGCCAGGAATCTTTCGGGCAGTTATTGGAACGGATTGAAACTGTGCTGAAGATAGATGACAGCGAACTGCGAAAAATTCTTTTACGGAAACGGTTAGAGGCGGAATTTTCTATGAAAATTGGGCATCTGAATAATATTGAAAAGGAAACAAAAGTAACAGTATATATAAAAGACTGCTGCATTGATTTTGAAATTATAAAGAATGAGGATGTGGCTATAAATAATTATATTAGTCTGAACAAAGAGATTATATATATGGATGATCCATATATACTGGATGATGTAGGAACATGGAATTTATACGGAGAAGATTTTAGCCATAGGCAGGATATGGTTGTAAAGCTTTTAGGAAGGAAAAAAGCATTCGATTTTACACTGGTGGATGAATTAGTTGTAAAAAAGAAGTTGGAAAAGATTTTAAAATTAATGGATGATATATGTGATGGCAGCATTGTGAGGGATGATAGTGGTAATTTTATTTTTCAGTCAGCAAAATTAAATAATAGCCTTGAAATGGTAAATCTATCTACTGGAATGAAAAGTTTTGTCATTTTAAGGCGTTTGCTGGAAACTGGGAAGATGGAAGAAAATGGTATTCTTATTTTAGATGAACCAGAAATACATCTGCATCCGGAATGGCAGTTAAAGTTTGCAGAATGTATTGTGCTGATACAGAAAGAGTTTGGTATAAATATACTCTTAAATACTCATAGCCCTTATTTTTTAAATGCAGTTGAAGTATATTCAGAAAAATATGGTATAGAAAAGAAATGTGAATATTATCTCACAGATGAAAGTGATGAGGGATTAATTGTTAAAAAAGTAACAGGCCATACAGAAGAGATATATGCAAAGTTAGCAAGTCCCCTACAAAAATTAGAAGATTTGGAGTATAGAAATGACAATACAATATGACAATATAGAGATTTTTAAAAAGAATATAACTTCTTTTAAAGAAGTCTCGCAGGACACAGATGGACAAGAGCCAGGATATATGACGCATTCTGAAATTCAGGTAGTAAATTTTGATAAGGTAAAAGAGGATTACATTAGAGATATGAAGCTTTTTTGCACACCTTGTTCAAATGATGCACTATATTTTGGAAAGAATAATAAAGTATATTTTATAGAATTTAAAAATGGGGTTATGAAAAAAGAAAAAGTATATAATGTATATAATAAAATATATGACAGCCTGTTGATTTTTAATGATATTGTGCATGAGAACATATCATTTTGCAGGGAAAATGTTATTTTTATATTGGTATATAATGAGAGCAAGAATCCAGATAGAGTGGATGGTGTAAAAAATGAGGATAGCCCTAAAGCTGCAATAGGCAAATATTTTTCTGCTAAGGCTAAAAAAAGGTACGTTAGGTTTGGTTTGAATAAATTCAAAAAATTATATTTTCAGGATGTATTTACATATACTGAGAAGGAATTTGAAAATATTTTTCTCCAACTATTACCAGTTAACACGGAAGGTAAAATGTGTTAAAATAGGGTTATGCAGAACAGGTGGCTCAAAGGACAAAGAATGGTTGATAGGAAGCACGGAAGATGATGGGAAAAATTCTTATTTTTTGGAAGAAACGGAAAAAGCTGATTTTGATTATACTGGCATGCCTTCTTGCCAGTTATTTTTTACTGGTTAATTTGCTAGTAAGCGCAGCGCTAGTCCCTTCGTTTATGGAAAAACTGGAGGCATTTGACCGGATTACAACGGAAAGTTATGCGATGCAAGTCCATACAAGCGATATAAAGACAAGGCACAAGCAGGCCAAGGATAAAACAAAGGAATGGTATACAGCCGTAAAACGCCAAAAGCTGGTAAAGGAATCCTCAGATGGATATTCCCTTGCAGCAGAGCAATTTTTTGCAAAAGAGGACAGCCATAAATGGGTATTGCTGCTTCATGGGTACACAGGATGGAAAGAGGAGATGTATCCGTTTGCTTATTGGTACTATGGGCAGGGATTCCATGTAGTGGTACCGGATTTAAGATGCCAAGGGGAAAGCGAAGGTGATTTTATTGGGATGGGCTGGACAGACCATTTTGACGGGATGCTATGGCTGGAATATATTTTAGCACAGGACAGCAGCGCAGAAATTGTAATTCATGGGCAGTCTATGGGGGCGGCGGCAGCCTTAATGATAGCAGGCGCCAGCCCGCCTAAAAATGTGAAAATGGTAGTTTCTGATTGCGCATATACGGATGCATATTCTATGTTTGGGGAAAAAATCACAGAATGGTTTTCGCTTCCTGCTTTTCCGATTGTAGACACGGCACGTTTGCTTTTAAAACTCCGGGGCGGTTATGACTTAAAAGATGCGTCTGCTATTCATGCCGTAAAGAAAAGCGCTGTCCCTATTTTGTTTATCCACGGAGACCAAGATGCAATGGTTTCTGTCCAGATGGCAAAGGAACTGTATCAGGCGGCTAATTGCGAGAAAGAACTTTTGATTGTAGAGGGCGCTGGCCATGCCCAGTCGCAGGATAAAGACCCAAAGGCGTATTTTGGGGCAATTCGTACATATCTTGATAAATATACTTGACATAAGCAGTAAAAACGCTTATCCTATATATGTTAGCGGGGAAACCTGCTACCCTTTTTTCAATTCATACCTAAGGCATCCTGTACCCGCAGGATGCCCCCTTTAACTTTATGGGAAATTATAGGGGATTGAATCAGATGGAAAAAACTACTGTCATTATGGCAGCATGGAAAGATTGACATAATGTCCGTTTAGGATTAAGATAGGAACATGAGAGATAAGGAGGAAATCCTATGGAATTTGAAAGAATTGGGAAAAATACAGTACAATGCCACATGACAGTGGAAGAGATGAATGACTATGGATTGCGCATAGAAGACTTTTTTACGAATCAGGAGAAGTCCCGTAATTTTCTGGAGCAGTTAGTGGAACGTGCTGAGGAAGAGATTGGCTATGAGGTGGAGACAGGCATGATTTCTATGCAGTTAATGCGTATGCCGGATGATTCTTTAGTTATTACGTTTTCTGACAAAGGGGAAGATGGGCTGCACAATATGCTCAACCAGCTCCAGAATCTTGCCGGCATGCTGGATGAGGGCACTGCAGAATCAATTGTGGATGCGATGTCCAAAGAAGTTGGGGAAACTTCCGAAGAAATATATGATGAAGAGAACCTGCAGGAAGCAGGGGAGAATTCACAGCGTACATATCCAAAAAGAAGGGAAGCAAAGCAGCAAGGGAAGCGGAGGAAAAATACTGTATCTTCCAGGGTTTACCGCTTTGAAGGCCTAGATATGCTTGAAAATTTTGCCTGTACACTGCAGATCGGGAAAAATATTTCCAGCAGGTTATATAAGAACAAAGCAGGCGGTGAATGGTATCTTTTGGTGAAGAAAGGTAAGCTGAAGCTGGACGAATACCAAGTAATCTGCCAGCAGCTTTCAGAGTATGGCATGCTTTGTGTAAAACAGCCTTTTATGGAGCAGTACTGCAAAGAGCATTATGATTGCGTGATTGGGAAGCAGGCCCTGCGTGTTATTAAAGAATATGCCAGTTAGGAGAACCTCTGAATGAAATACGATTTTGATTTGGAAAACCGGAAAGAAGCAAGAAAGCATCTTGTTAAAATGATCTTGTTAACGATTGTAGAGGTTCTGATTGTTGTTTTTGCCGCATATGCCATTACGCATTACGGGATGGAGACATTTACTGTTTCTGGGCAGTATATGAGCCCTACGCTGGAAAACGGAGATAAGATTCTGGTAAACAAATTATCGTATCGTATACATTCAATTAAACGGAATGATGTAGTGATTGTACAGCAGAGTGGTTCAGAGCATAATTATTATACGGTGGAACGTGTTATTGGCCTTCCTGGGGAAGAGGTGCAGATTCGGGAAGGCAGAGTGTATATCAATGGAAAGAAGTTGAAAGAACCGTATAATTTTCCTAAAATGGAGAATGGCGGGCTGGCGATGGAGCCAGTTATTTTAGAAGAAGAGGAATATTTTGTGCTGTGTGACAACCGGAACAACGGGGAGGACAGCCGGAATGCCAATGTTGGGAATATCGCAAAAGAGGATATTGTAGGTAAGGCATGGGTGCGGATGAATACAATTGAATTTATCAGCCATCTGGATGGTTTTTCAAAAGAAAAAGAGGATTCAAAGCCAGATACTGAAGCAACATCCCCGGCAGCACAAAAGGAATAGGGTGCATTTGAAAATTTTTTCCTGGCGGCAGGAATGGATTTTCAAATGCATTTTAGAAAGTAAGGAACTGTTAATTCTTAACAGTTCCCAGAGAGGTGGTTTATGCAATTTCAGTGGTATCCTGGGCATATGACAAAAGCAAAACGTGCAATGCAGGAGGATTTGAAGTTAATAGATGTCATTGTGGAGTTAGTCGATGCAAGGGTGCCGCTAAGCAGCAAGAATCCAGATATTGACCAGATGGCAAATGGAAAGTCCCGTGTAATCCTGCTGAATAAATATGACCTGGCGGATGACAAAAAAACGCAGATGTGGATGGAGTATTATGAGGGAAAGGGTTATTTTGTAACGAAAGTTAATTCAAAAAATGGGACTGGCGTAAAGGCAGTACAGGATATAATCCGGCAGGCATGCCAGGAGAAAATAGAGCGTGACAGGAAACGTGGCATTTTAAACCGCCCTGTCCGCGCTATGATTGTAGGAATCCCTAATGTTGGGAAATCTACGTTTATTAATAGTTTTGCAAAAAAAGCATGTACGAAAACGGGCAATAAACCTGGTGTGACCAAGGGGAAACAGTGGATTCGCCTGAATAAAAATGTAGAGCTTTTAGATACGCCGGGAATCCTGTGGCCGAAGTTTGAGGATCAGAAAACAGGGCTTCGCCTGGCATATATTGGTTCTATTAAGGATGAATTGTTTAATATATATGAATTAAGCTTATTATTATTAGAATATCTGCACGGCTATTATCCTGGGGCGGTTTCTTCCTTTTATCAAATTGAAAAGGAAGAGGATTGTGCAAAGCAGCTAGAGCTGATTGCAATCAGAAGGGGATGTATGAAAGCAGGCGGGCTTTATGATGTGGATAAGGCAGCTAAATGCCTGGTGGATGATTTCCGCGCTGGGAAACTAGGGAAAATTAGCCTGGAAACCCCAGAGAGTGTTTAAAAATTTATTCTCATGAAGTGTGGGCCGCATCTTATAAAATGCAATTTTCAAACACGCTCTAGAGCAGGAATGAGGATTTGTATGTATGATAAAGAAGAGGTAGAAGACAGCCTGGAGTTTTGCAGGATCGCAAAACAATATTATGGTAATGAAGCAAATGAAGAGGAAGCAGGGGAAGAAGCCGCAAGGAAGAAGTCTGCTTCCTCGCTTAGGATGTTGGACAATGGCTTTTCCAATCCCAATACAGAGGATTGGAGCCGCCCAACTTCAGAAAGTACAGGGCTCCGTCTGGTAAATAATATCCTGGTTCTTGGAGCCTGTATTTTTCTTGCTTATTTTATTGCATCGGCTGTAACACGTTATGTTGCCCATCAAACATGGGTTGAGGGGGATTCAATGGAACCAACCCTGTCAGATGGGGATTCTATTATTATACAAAAAGTCAGTTATTATTTTGGAAACCCAAAGCGGTATGATGTGGTTGTTTTTCCAATTACAGGGATGGATTCCTCCGGCAAAAATGTCGATACTTATTATGTAAAGCGTGTAGTTGGCCTTCCAGGTGAAACGGTACAGATTAAAAATGGAAAAGTTTATATTAATGGTAAGCCGCTAGAAGATGATAAATATTGCCTGTCTGAAATATTGGACGGCGGCAATGCGGCAATCCCGATTACATTGAAAGATGATGAATATTTTGTCCTGGGGGATAACCGAAATATGAGTACAGACAGCCGTAGTGATTTTGTAGGGCTGGTGCATAGAAAAGATATAATCGGGGAGGTATTAATGCGTATTTGGCCATTTTCCCATTTTGGGCTGATTCCGGGATAACACAAGATTGATTGGAGAGTCGACATGGCAAAGGCAATAAATGAAATTAAGGCAGAACTGGAGCAGGCCTCCTGGGAACAAAGGAAGCTGCTTTTATCAGAGTATGGAAAAGATTCCCGTAAAGGCGTGCAGAATCTGGTTATCCAGTACCGCAAGCGTGCAAAGGCGCTGTTCCAGGAACTAGAACGGCTGGATGGGATGCGTGTTTTTGAGAAAAAATATAGCTCGCAATACCTACAGATTTGCGGGATTGATGAAGCTGGCAGGGGGCCGCTCGCCGGGCCGGTGGTAGCAGGAGCTTGCATTTTGCCGGGAAATGCCCAGATTCTGTACCTGAATGATTCCAAAAAGCTAAGCGCTAAAAAAAGGGAACTGTTATATGATGAAATCTGTGAAAAGGCGGTTGCATACAGCATAGGAATTGCATCCCCACAGAGGATTGATGAAATTAATATTTTACAGGCGACATATGAGGCGATGCAGCAGGCAATTGCAGGTTTGCATGTAACGCCTGATTTACTGTTAGTGGATGCAGTGAGGATTCCTAATGTGCCGATGAAACAGGTTGGAATCGTGCAAGGGGATGCAAGGAGTGTTTCGATTGCTGCCGCCAGCATTTTGGCGAAAGTTACGAGGGACAGGATGATGCTTGAGTTGGATTCTGCTTATCCAGAATATGGTTTTGCGAAACATAAAGGGTATGGTTCTGCAATGCATATCCAGGCAATTAAGGAATATGGGCCGTCTCCTATCCACAGGAAGACATTTATTAAAAATTTTGTATAGCGCTGCTACGGATAATGCAGTCTATTGGGAAAGGGGGTATTCCTATGGGTGATACAGGAAAGAACAGCCGTGGGCATGGCGGGGAAAATCCAGATATGGAAAAATCAGCAATTGCACTGGAATATGAAACAGGGGATGTTGCCCCAAAGGTAATTGCAAGCGGTAAGGGCTATCTTGCTGAAAAAATTATTTCAGCCGCTGGTGAACATGATATTCCAGTGCATAAGGATGCCAAGCTGGCAAAAAACCTGGCAGAGCTGGAAATTGGTGAATATATCCCCAAAGAGCTGTACCAGGTTGTTGCCGAAGTCCTTGTCTATGTAGATGCCATGGATAAGATTAAAGGCAAGGTAATGAATAAAGCCCAGAACTTAAATAGCGCAAATAAGCATAAGAAGCTTTAGGTTTATTGGCAGAT
The DNA here is from genome assembly GCA_910586605.1 of uncultured Lachnospiraceae bacterium. Classification (GTDB taxonomy): domain Bacteria; phylum Bacillota; class Clostridia; order Lachnospirales; family Lachnospiraceae; genus Butyribacter. Next base: position 10,257 of record CAJUJR010000021.1, read on the forward strand.
ACCGGTTTTTGAGTGCTAAAGACCGGTTTTTTCTGATATTTTTCTGTAATTCTTTCCGAATCATATCTGCTTTTGGATTCCTTTTCATTAATTTTAAATGGACATAGCAATATAGCATTGTTTTGAAATACTTAAATTCTGCGCACTCTGTTAATTCTGGTTTCTTTTTCTTAATAAAGGTAAGGTTTTCTGCGCTGTTATAATAATAGTCCATATTCCGTAAGGAAAAATGCGAAGTTGTAATACTGTTTTTCCTGATACGGTAATAGTAAGTATCCTGATTTAAAAATACAATTTTATTGCATTTTGCATAGGCTCGGAGTGCAATGAATTCATCATCATTTATGCGGTCTGCTGGGAAACGGAGTTTTTCAAATATTTTTCTTTTATAAAGCCTGTTCCAGATGGCAGAACCTGTTAATAGTGTATTTTTTATAGTCTCTTCAGGAGTTTCACACCGTACAGCCTGTGCAGGGCTTTTCTGAGGCCTAAGGGTACCTTTTTTGTCTATAACATGAATACATTTCCCAACAGCACAATCTGCGTCATAGCGTTTCATTCCCTGGTACAAAACCTGATATGCATTTTTGGTAATCCAGTCGTCGCTGTCGATAAAACTAATATATTCTCCGCTGGCATATTCAAGTCCTGTATTACGGGCGCTGGAAACTCCTTCATTCTTTTTGTGGATAACACGGATACGGTTGTCTTTTTTAGCATAGGCTTCACATATTTTCCCGCATTTGTCCGGGGAACCATCATCTACAAGGATGATTTCAAGGTTATGGTATGTCTGCTGCAGTACGCTTTCAATACATTTTGGCAAATATTCCTGTACTTTATAGATTGGAATAATAACGCTGATTTTTTCATTCATAAGTATCTCATCCTTTCTTTGCATGAATTAAAAGCAACGGAAATGTTACTGTGTTTTCTTTGTGGTACTTTTGTACCTTGCTTTGGTAATCTTTTCGTCAATCTGCAGTTTGCGGAGCAGTGCAATTCCACATGCAAGCGGCCAGTATAGATGCAGCATAAAGAAGATGGCTGCAGTACGGATAACAAGCTTCCAGGTGATGGGGCTGATTTTTCTGACATAGTTCCCTTTTGCAAGCGCTGCCATTGCTTTTTTTACAAATGGTTGTTTGCCATATTGTTTTAACATCTTTACGGAAGAGCAGATGCCGTGTTTTTTATATTGCAGTTCCTGTTTTACCAGGAAAAAGCTTCCGAAAAAGATATGGAATGCCATCAGATCCCCATAGTTGCCTGCTATATGGCGTCCCTTTAAAAATTTCTGGAAATCCGAGGCAATGGATATCCAGACAGGCATAAAATTTTCTTTATAGCGGAATGTAACGGAGTCTTCATTGACGCGGTATAAATAAACGCTTTCCGATATAAAGGCATATACCGGGCTGTAGGCGCAGCATTCCATGTTATGTGCTTTATCCTGTGTAAAAGGGTAAGCGCGGCACTTTAGGCGATGTTTTTTAAGGAAACTTTTCCGGTATAGTTTTCCCCAGTTATAGGCCAGATGGCCATACATAAAAAAGCCTTTAAAGCGGAAATCTATTGTTTTGGTATAATTCCCATCTTGTAAATGATGAAAATTGGCTTCGCTTATTGTTTTGCCATGAAAGCGGCGGAAGCTGCCGGTAACAATGTCAGCATTTTTTGCCTCTGCCTTTGCGGCTAGCTGGCTGATGGCATGTTTTCCGTCAATACAATCGTCAGAATCCAGGAAAAATATATATTTTCCAGAGGATGCGTCCACCCCTGTATTCCGGGATATGCCAAGCCCTGAATTTTTCTGGTGGACTGATTGTATATTTGGATACTGTCTGGCGTACCAGTCGCATAAGGCGGGGCAGTTATCTGGGGAACCATCGTCTACTAAAATAATTTCTATTGCAGGATAATCCTGTTTTAAAATGCTGTCAATGCATTCCTTTAAATATTGTTCTGTCTTATAAACAGGGACAATAATACTGACTGTTGGTTTTTTCATGTTCTTGCCAAATTTTCTCCTATTCTTTATAATATTAATTGTAACAGCCCGATATCAGTTTTTCAATATGCCACTACGATTTGGTGCGCAGAAATGAGGTTCCGTATGAAAAAAGATACCATTTTGATTTTTCAGCAGCCAGAACTGTATTTTTTCCCTAACTTAAAGGATATAGTATTTCCGCCATTTGGCGTCCCGCAAAAAAGTTTCCGCTACTTAGTATATAAAGCCCTATATCTTTTGCGTATCCCTGCCTGCTCTGTATTCTGGGGCGACTGGAAAAAGCATATAAAAAGGGCAAAGCAGGTGATTATTTTTGACTATGGGTATCAGGCAGGCATGGAAAACTATATTAGAAAAGTCAATCCTTCCTGCGAGGTTTTTTTGTTTATCTGGAATTTTATCGACAGGAAACACAAAAACTATAAGCAGTTTACAGATAAAAATGCAATTTATTCTACTGACAGGGGCTGCTGCAGGGCATACCATTTTAAATATAACCATATGTTTTACCTGCGTTCCTGTTATCAGCCGTATGCTGCACAATTTAAAAGCAGACTGTTTTTTCTTGGCGCAGATAAGGGACGTGTTATGTACCTTTCTGCTTTAAAAAGGAAGCTGGAAAAGTGCAGCCTGGACTGCGATATCCGTGTTGTTGTAAAGTCTGGGAAATATTTTAAAAATCCTATGCTTTCCGGCATTGTGACAAAGACTCCCTTATGTTATCAAGATTACTGTAAGGAACTAAAACATTCCGGCGTCCTTTTGGATATTAACCAGAAAGGGCAATCTGCGCTTACTATGCGGGTGATGGAAGCGATTTATTTTTCCAAAAAGCTGATTACAAACAACCAGGATATTGTCCATTATAATTTTTATAATGAAAGTAATATTTACCTGCTGCCAAAAAAGGTTTCCCAAATTTCGGAAGAGGATATCAGGCGTTTCCTGGATAAGCCATTTCTTCCTTATCCAGAAGAAATTCTGTCATATTATGATTTTGGGCACTGGAAAAAGCAGTTTAGCGCAAAAGGGAGCAAAGCACCTCATTCCAGTTCTTTATAATATGCTTCATCTGGAATTTTGCTATATTGTCCTGCGCATGGGCGGCAAATTTTTCCCGTAATGGCGTATCCTCTATAAGCAGCATTAGTTTTTCTGCCATTTCCTTGCAGTCAAATGGTGGAATTAAGTAGCCGTTCCTGCCATGCTCAATAATTTCATTTGGCCCGGTTGGGATATCGAAACTGACAATTGGGAGGCAGAATGCTTTTGCTTCCAAAAGGCACATGGGAAGCCCTTCACAGCGGGAGGTCATGACATAAATCTGTGCCTTTTTTAAATAGTTATTTACATCATCAGCCCTTCCAGTTAGAATCAGTTGTTTTTCGAGATGGTTTTGCTTTATAACGGATTGCAGGAAAGGGTATTCTTCACCATCACCCACAATAAGCCATTTCCAGCCAGGATATTTTTTCAGGATGGGGACGGCAATTTTTGCAAGGTAATCAATCCCTTTCCTTGGGATTAAACGCCCAACGGTTATCAGCCAGGGTTCTTTTTCTTCTGCCGGTATGCCGTCTGTTTCCTGCATAGGGTTATAGATTGCAGAAATGTTTTTCGCCCGTTTTAAGTAATTGCCATAGGACTTCCTGTCCCCATCTGTCAATGTAACGACATAGTCTGTCCTCTTAACAGAATATTTTAAAATATAACGCCGGTACAGGGATTCCATCTCAAAGCCATAGTTAAAATGTTCCCATGAAATAATTTTTGTTTTAAGCCCTTTTGCGGCTGGGATGGAGAGGATATCTAATACAATATCAATATCAATAATGATATCAACCGCTTTCTGTTTTAAAAAACGGCGGAGGAGGGGGATTACTTTTAGATAACCAGGCCCTGGGTTTATCCATTTCTTTCCAAGGGCATAATGCCTGATATTTTTTTCAAGTGGGAAAAAAGGTTTTTTGGCCTGTTCTGTAAGGCTTAAAAACAGGATTTCGTAGAATCCTTGTTTTGCCAAGGCATTTGCAATCATCGCAGAGACCCGTTCTGTCCCTCCATTTCTTGTAATGTCGCCAGAAAAAAAACATATTTTTTTCATCGTTCCCTTCTTTCTTATATCGTGGGTATAGTTACTTCAAATAAAAAGATTTATACCATTTTGCATAGTAAGAAAGCCCGTCTTCCAGGCTGGTTTTTGGGTGGAACCCAAAATCTTTTTCTAGTTCGCTGACATCTGCATAAGTCTGGTATACATCGCCTGGCTGCATTGGGAGAAGTTCCCGTTCCCCTTTTTTGGTAATAATGCCTTCTTCCAGAAGGCAGTTTTCTAATGTATCAATAAATTCTAAAAGGCTTACTGGGCTGCTGTTCCCAATGTTGTATACTTTATGGCGGACGCCATTTCTGTCTTCTTTTGGGATGCTTCCTAAAATGTGGGCTGTCCCTTCAATAATGTCGTCAATATAGGTAAAGTCACGGTACATATCACCATAATTAAATATTTTAATTGTTTCCCCTTTTACAAGCCGGTTGGTAAATCCGAAATATGCCATGTCTGGTCTTCCAAGCGGGCCATATACAGTAAAAAAGCGTAGGCCCGTCAGTGGGATCTGGTAAAGTTTACCATAAGAATATGCCAGAAGTTCGTCAGATTTTTTGGTTGCTGCGTACAGGCTTACCGGGCAATCTGTTTTATCTTCAGTAGAATAGGGAACCTTCTGGTTGCCCCCATAGACGCTGGAGGAACTGGCATAGACAAGGTGTTTTACGCCATCAGAGCCATTGTCGTAGGAGTGGCGACAGGCTTCCAAGATATTAAAAAAGCCAATAATATTTGATTCAATATAGGCTTCAGGGTTTGTAATAGAATACCGTACGCCTGCCTGTGCTGCAAGGTTTACTACAATTTCTGGCTGATACTCCATAAAAACGGAATCTATCAGTTTCTTGTCTGCCAAATTCCCATGGATAAAGCAGAATGTCCCTGTATCTGATTTTTTGGACGTTTCTTCTAGGATGTGCAGCCGTTCTTTTTTTAGGCTGACATCATAATAATCATTTACGCTGTCAAACCCGACTACTGTTATAGAAGGGTTTTGTTCAATTAGCCGCTTGGATAAGTAAAACCCAATAAAACCAGCAGCTCCGGTTACTAAAATGGTTTTTTCATTCATATTCATATTTTGCACCAAGCCTCAAGTGAAAATGCTTGCATTTTCCTTTGAGGCGCAAACACAAAGGGTGGTAGATATGTGTTTGCATAATTGTCCTTTCTTTTTTCTTTTAACTTTTATACATTATTTTTTTAGAGTAGGAAATTATCATATGTAAAATGCTGCCCATGCGCCAGCTTTTCCGAAAAATCAGGTAATTTACAAGATTTGGCAGGATTGCGCAAAAAAAACCCGATAAAAGGAAAGCAGGCAGGCTTTTGCCTTGGTAAAACCAGTTTACAAAAAAGCAGGCGGCGGCAGTTTCTGAAACAGACAATATTGTGTACTGAAGCAGGTCTGACAGATAGTGTCGGCTACTTCTGCAAAGGTAATCCCGGAAAAAAGCGCGGATGCGGAATATAACTTGTATCAGGTATGATGCAGAGGTTCCAAGCAGGACACCGATAATCCCCAATGGTTTTACAAGCAGCAGAGAGATTACTAGGTTAGCTGCTGCGTAAAAAACAGAAATATTGCGCTCTTTGCTAAACATGCCGCTGGCTGACATCATCATGGCGATTGGGAGGCCTATGATAAACAAGTAACAGTTAACGACACAGCATATAACAGTCTCTGTACTTAGGCGGTACCGCCCTACAAGCCAGAAATCAGTTACAAAAATGGACATTAAGGACATCATGCCTGCTGCACAAAAAGAGGCAAGAAGGAAAAAGACAAAGGTTACTTGGCGTAGCACCTGGTAGTTTTTTTCCTGTTTTTTTTCTGTAAATAGATTGCCAATGCTTGGCTGTGCGGTCTGGGACAGGGCGAGCATAATATTGGATACAGATTGTGTAATCAGGCTGTAGTTGGCGTAACGCCCTGTAATGGCGACACTGATAAAGCTTGAAATAATCAGGTTGTCAGTGGACACTAAAAGTTTTGAGGAAAGCCTGGAGATAAAAATATTCTTGATTTCCCCAAAGATTGTTTTTGTTATAGTTCTTTCTAAAGGTGTTTTGCGGTATTGCTTTAAAAATGGGTATTTTTTATTTACATATTGTATCATCCGGAGGTTTAATGCAGTTTCAATGATAATATTTAAAGTAAGGGCAAGCTGGTAGTTTTTCCATAGCATTAAAATAATGATAATTGCCCCATAGTTTAATACATTTATAATTAATGTGGCAATACTGACAATATATTCTTTTTGGTCGGCTATCAGGATCGAGCGTTTACAGGAGAGCAGGTAGGATAGTGCAGTCCGTGCCAGCCATAGAAAATAAATTGTCCTGATATAGGAAATGGAAAAACGGCTGTCCTTTAAAAACAGATGCACAAATGGCATAATGCAAAGCCCCATGCATATAATTGCCGCCGCAAATATATAATATGCTTTCTGGTATAGGTTCATCAGGGAGGCTATTTTCTTTTCATCCTGTTCTGCCAGCGCTTTGTATAGATGGAATACAATTGCAGATGCAATTCCAAGTTCTGATACAGATAGGATGGCAACAATGTTTGAAATAACACTGTTCATGCCAACCAGTTCTTCCCCCATAGTAAGGTTCATCACCCTTTGGCTGAAAAATCCAATTAATATTAGTGCAAATTGGGAAAGCAGGCTAAAAAAGCTATTTCGGAATATATTTTTTAAACGCATTTTGCAGGCTCACTTCCTTTTGGTTCATTTTAAACGATAGCGCCTGGGCTGTCAAATTTCTTTCTTTTTTAGATGATTTATGTTAAGATAAGGGAAACTAGGAGCAGGGCTGTAGGAGGGAAAGTAAATTTTGAAAAGAAATTGCCGTGAAATTGGGGCAGAATATGAAAATAGGGCAGTGATTTTCTTAAAGGAAAAAGGATATCAGATAATCAAACAGAATTTCCGGTGCAGGCAGGGGGAGATTGACATTATTGCAAAGGATGGGGAATACCTTGTTTTTACAGAAGTAAAATACCGGAAGAATGCTTATCAGGGTGCGGCGTTAGAAGCTGTAACAATGCAAAAGCAGAGGCGCATATTGCAGGCGGCAAGATATTATCTGTATATGACGTCGCAAAACATGCATGTGCCCTGCCGTTTTGATGTGATTGCGTTTGAAGGGGAGCAGGTAACCCATATAGAAAATGCGTTTGGAGGATAGATATGGAGAACAGGGATATTTACCGTATAGCGCTGGAGCAGTCTGCATTAGATATTAACTGTAATGCAGAGGATTTCCTTAAGGAGCATCCGGTTGTTGTAGAATCTAGTGTAGGGGCAAAGGCACGGAAATACTATAAAGAACCTATTGCCTGTAATCTTGTTTCTTATGGAAATAATATTGTGGCATCTGTGAAGAGGGAGAACAGGGAAATTGTAGAAGAATACATAGGTAAATTTGAATTTTACCATTGCTTTGAAACGCCAAATCTACATTGGCTGAATGATAGATTGAAAGGGAATGGCCAAAAAGTTTGTTTTATGGCGGAATATTACCTTCCTGATGTTGAAAAGCTGCAAACTTTGCCTTGCAACTATGAACTGAAAATTTTAGTACAGGAAGATTTTGGACCGTTATATAAGCCGGAGTGGGGCAATGCTTTGTGTGAAGATAGAAAAGAACTTGACGTCCTTGGCGTTGGGGCATATGATTCTGGCACGCTTATCGGGCTTGCCGGCTGTTCGGCTGATTGTGATACAATGTGGCAGATTGGCGTGGATGTGCTCCCGCAATATAGAAGAAAAGGAATTGCAGCAGCACTGACAAGTACTTTGGCAGTAGAAACATTAAAGAGAGGGAAGGTGCCGTTTTATTGTTCTGCATGGTCTAATATCCGTTCTATGCGCAATGCAATGAAAAGCGGTTTTATCCCTGCATGGGTGGAAATGACAGCGAAACCAGAGAATATTGTGGATGAAATGAACCAATAAGTAGTGGGGAAAAGGAGAATGGTTATCATAAATAAAAAAACAGTTTTAAAGAAATGAGGAATATCATGCAAAAAAACAATTTTAAGCATACTGTCCCACTTGCTCCATTAAAAATCGCGGCTCTTGGCAATTGCAAAGAACTTGGTGAAAAAATCAACCAGGCTCTGGCCAACCGTAGGAAGGCAGCACCGTCTGATGTAGGCAGCCCGCCATTTATTAAAACAGATTGTAAACAGGATAATTACCTGGTTGACTTTGACTGTGTAAGGTTTGGCACTGGTGAAGGAAAAGCCGTTATCCAAGAATCTATCCGTGGGGCAGATTTATATATTATTACAGATACAGTTAACCATTTTCAGACATACGAAATGTTTGGACAAAAGGAAAAAGCTTCGCCAGACAGCCATTTTATAGATTTAAAACGTGTTATTATGGCATGTGGCGGCCATCCGCGCCGGATTAGTGTAATTATGCCATATCTTTATGAAGGGCGGCAGCATATCCGCATGCTTGATGAATCTTTGGACTGCGCCCTTGCATTGCAGGAATTGGCCGCTATGGGGGTAGAGACAATTATTACTTTTGACGCACACGATAACCGTGTACAAAACGCCATCCCTAATCACGGGTTTGACAACTTTTTCACTTCCTACCAGTTTATCCAGGAAATTTTAAATACCAATCCTGACATTACTATAGATGAAAAACATTTTGCCGTTGTCAGCCCGGACGAGGGTGGGATGAAACGGGCTGTCTATTACGCCGGGCTGCTTGGCGTCGACATGGGCATGTTTTACCGCCGCCTTGATTACTCAGTAAAAGTTGGCGATGGGCATCCTGTTGCCAGTGTTGAATTTTTAGGGAAAAGCCTGAGCGGAAAAGATGTCATTATATTGGATGACATGATTGCAACTGGAAAAACGATGCTAAATGCTGCAAAAGAAGTACGCAAGCAAAATGTACGCAAAATATTCCTATGTGCAACATTCAGCCTGTTTTCCAATGGAATTGAAAACCTTGACTTTGCATATAAAGAAGGGATTTTTGACTGCCTATATACAACCAACCTCTGTCACTGCCCTGCGGAGCTTTTTGAGAAGCCGTATTACCACAATGTAGATTTAAGTAATTATATTTCCTTGATTATAGATACCTTAAACCATGATACATCGGTAAGCAATGTTTTGGATGCAACAGGCCGCATCCAAAAATTACTGGACAGACGAAACTGCCGCAATCTGGATAAATCCATTTAAGTTTCCCCTTTTTCCATGAGAAGCACGGTGGGAAAACAAAAGTCTGCTATTACAACAGGTACAGATACCAGAAATATGGATGTTTTCTGCCAATAGCCCTGCGTCTTTTAACTGCAGGGCATTAGCCTGCCACAAATCTAACTGGTATTTTTTTTCAGCAGCATTGGAACAGAGCATTATTTCTGCCATCTGTTCTTTAGTATATTGCTTTGCAAATGCATCTGCCACATCCTGGCTGACTTCATAACAGCTTTGGCAGATAGAAGGGCCAATGACTGCAATAATGTCTTGTTTATTACAACCAAACTGTTCCTGCATCTGGTTCACAGTCTTTTGTCCCATCTTTTCCACCGTGCCACGCCATCCTGCATGGGAAGCTGCAATAACCCTTTTTGCTGGATCTGCAAAAAAAAGAGGGACGCAATCTGCATAAGAGGTGGCAAGGCAGACATTTTCCTTGTCCGTTATCAGCCCATCGATTCCTTTCAGCTTTTTCTTTATTTTCCCTTTACAGGTATCTTCTTTTGTTGCTATGGCAATTTCCGTCTTATGCACTTGGTCAGATAATACAAGGTTTTCTGTATTAACGCCCATGCTTTTACAAAATAGACAGTAATTTTGGGTAACATTTTCTTCGGAATCCCCTCTGTTAAATCCCAGGTTTAATTCTGCAAAATAGCCTGTACTGACTCCCCCATACCGCGTGGAAAAAGCAGCATTAACAAATCCCAGGTTATCAAATGCATGGAAACGGATGATGGGTACGCTATCTGCATGTTCCAGATAACATTCCTCTGTCCTGGCTTTTTCCCAAAGCTGTAGAACCTCGCCTTCACTTAGCCCCAAAACCTGAATCCTTTGTTTTGTTCCCGTCTTTTCCATATTCTTTCTCCTTTTTTATTATGATTTAATCGCCTTAGTAATAGCAAAAATCACCTTAATTAATTTCTTATGATACCTTAGCCGCTTAATAATTGCAATATCACACCCCAATAGATACCTGTTTTTTACCAAAACCATGAAGATTTTTTGAAATCCCTTTATTTTTGTTGTAGTTTGTGGTATAAATGAACATGTTGCAGTGTAAATTAAAAACGGGTATGGCCATAATATGGCTTTGATTGGAGGAGTTAGCGTGAGAAAAGCAAATAAGTTGCTTGCATTGGCATTATGTGCAGGCTTAACCGTAGTAGCGTTTACAGGTTGTGGGGCAAAAGAAGCAGAGAAGAAAGAAACAAAGACGGAAAAGGAAGAAAACAAATCAGACGACCCTTTTATTAAAGAAGCGGCATCTTATATTGATTTGGCAGAATATAAGACGATTTCACTGAAAACAAGTGAGATTGATGAAAAGCTTCAGGCACAGATTGATTCTATGTTGACAGCAAGCGCTTCCTATGAGCAGATAAAGAAAGGGAAAGTGAAAGATGGGGACACTGTCAATATTTATTATGTCGGGAAAATGGATGGGGAAGCCTTTGAAGGTGGGTCTTGTACAGAGGAAAGCATGCCTTCTGGTTACGATTTGACAATTGGTTCTGGTTCCTTTATTGACGGTTTTGAAGATGCGCTGATCGGGAAATCCATTGGGAAGACGTATGATATTGATGTGACATTTCCGGAAAAATATAGTAATAACCCCGATCTCGCCGGAAAGCCTGCTGTTTTTACAGTAACCTTAAATTATAAGAGAGGGAAAGAGATTTCGCCAAAGCTTACAGAGGATTTTGTAAAGACGAACCTTCCAGATTATAAATCGGTAAAAGAGTATAAAGAAAAGACACGTGAATCTATTGTCCGGGATATGGCGATTGCAAAGGTTTGTAAGGATACAAAAGTAAACGATTATCCAAAGGACAGGGTTTCTAGTATGGAGAAACAGATAAAAACTTCTATTGAAAGTTACTTGGTGCAGAATAATTCTACTTTGGAGGACTATCTGTCTGGGCTAAAGATTTCGGAGGAAGATTATGTTGCACAGATTGAGACAACTTCAAAGCAGGATGTTGCAAACCAGCTTGTCTACAATGCAATTGCCCAAGCAGAAAATATTGAGGTGACAGATGAGGAGTATAAAAAAGAGATAGACACGTATATGAAAAATTACGGTTGTGAGAAAGAATCTGATTTGGATAAGACTTTTCATGACATGTATGGGACAACAGCTAATATGATTATTAATAATGAGTTGCTGTATAGTAAGATTGCAGATTACCTTGTAGGAAATGTAAAGGAATCATAAGGAGGACAAAGTGAGTAAGCCGATAGTTGCAATAGTGGGGCGTCCTAATGTTGGGAAATCTACACTATTTAATATGATGGCCGGGGAACGGATTGCGATTGTAAAAGATACGCCAGGCGTGACGAGAGACCGTATTTATGCGGATGTATCATGGCTCAAATATAATTTTACCATTATGGATACAGGCGGGATTGAGCCGGAGACAAAAAACCAAATGCTGCAAAATATGCGCGAACAGGCAGAAATGGCAATTGAAATGGCCGATGTTGTTATGTTTGTCGTGGATGTTAAGCAGGGGCTTGTAGATGCAGATTATAAAGTGGCAGACATGCTCCGGAAAGCAGATAAAAAGGTAGTGCTTGTTGTAAACAAAGTAGACAGCTTTGAAAAGATGATGCCGGATGTCTATGAATTTTACAATCTGGGTATTGGGGAGCCGCATCCTGTCTCTTCCATAGGGAAGCTTGGCATTGGCGATATGTTGGATGAGGTGACTGCCCTTTTCCCAAATGATTTGGAAGAAGAAGAGGATGAGAGGCCGCGTGTGGCAATTGTTGGAAAGCCAAATGTTGGGAAGTCCTCTATTATCAATAAGCTTTTGGGGGAAAACCGTGTAATTGTTTCTGATGTGGCGGGGACAACGAGGGATGCTATTGATACAACAGTTACCTGGGAAGACAAAGAGTATGTATTTATTGACACGGCGGGGCTGCGCCGGAAAAATAAAATCAAAGAAGAAATTGAACGCTACAGCATTTTGAGGACGGTATCTGCCGTAGAGCGGGCGGATGTGGTTGTGCTGGTAATTGACGCGACAGAAGGCGTGACAGAACAGGATGCAAAGATTGCCGGAATTGCACACGACCGTGGGCGTGGCATGATTATTGCAGTAAATAAATGGGATGCGGTTGAAAAAGACAACCACTCGGTAAAAGAGTATACAAATAAGATACGGAATGTCCTTTCTTTTATGCCATATGCAGAAATCCTTTTTATTTCAGCAAAGACAGGACAGCGTTTGCCGAAGCTTTTTGACATATTAGAGGTTGTAATCCAGAACCACCAATTGCGTATTGCTACTGGGGTGCTAAATGATATCCTGACAGAAGCTGTCGCAATGCAGCAGCCCCCGTCTGATAAAGGACGCCGCTTAAAGATTTATTATATGACGCAGGTTGGCATCAAGCCGCCTTCCTTTGTATTGTTTGTAAATGACAAGCGGCTGATGCATTTTTCGTATACCAGGTATCTGGAAAATAAAATCCGTGAAGCATTTGGTTTTGGCGGCACTTCCCTGAAATTTTTTATCCGGGAGAGGAAAGAGAAATCCTAACAGGTGCGGAAAAGCAATAGGACGCCGTGGGTGGCATCTATAAAAATGGAATGGAGAATGAAAAATGGATTTGATATTGTGTCTGGCAGCAGGATATTTTTTCGGCTGCATTTCATCGGGGTATCTGGTTGGGAAGTTTTACCATAAGGATATACGGGAACTGGGAAGCGGTAACGCAGGCACTACGAACGTGCTGCGAAATTTTGGCGTAGTTCCTGCAATTATCACTTTTGTAGGGGATCTTGCAAAGGCTGTTGTCCCGATTTTACTGCTCCGGATTTGCTTTTACCAGCAGGGCTGTTGGTATCTTCCATGCCTGTACTGCGGCCTTGGCGTGGTATTGGGGCACAATTATCCATTTTATATGGGGTTTAAGGGAGGCAAGGGGATTGCCGTGACATCTGCTGTTGTTATGTCTGCTGCCCATCCGATTATGATTCCTGCCGGGCTTGCGATTTTCCTTACTGCAGTTATTTTAACGCGCTATGTGTCGGTAGGCTCGCTTTTTGTTGCATGGTATATCCCTGCCAATACTCTTATTTTTTATTCTGGAGACAGGCAGTTTATACATATGATGGTAATTAGCCTGCTATTTACAGCATTTGCATATTTCCAACACAGGCAAAACATCATACGGTTAATTCATGGGAATGAAAATAAATTGTGGCATACAAAAAAGGAAAAGGAGGCTGCGGCGGAAAAATGAGCAAAATAAGTTTTTTGGGGGCGGGAAGCTGGGGGACGGCTCTTGCGGTTATGTTAGCCAAAAAAGGGCATCAGGTTACTTTATGGTCCAAAGTGGAAGCGGAGGTTTCCATGCTTTTAGAGAACAGGGAGCATAAAGAGCGCCTCCCAGGGGTAAAGCTTCCAGATTCTATTGTTATTACAAAGGATTTAGAAGAGGCATGTTCTAAGCAGGATTTGTTGGTATTTGCAGTTGCTTCGCCTTTTGTAAGGGGCGTGGCAAAGGAGGCGGCGTCGTTTATCCCGGCAGGGCAGAAAATTGTCAATGTGGCGAAAGGGATCGAAGAGCAGTCGTTAGATACTCTGCGTGATATATTAGCGGAAGAGCTTCCACAGGCAGACATTTCTGTTTTGTCTGGCCCGAGCCATGCAGAGGAGGTTGCGATTGGAATGCCGACTACAGTTGTAGTGGGAAGCACCAGCAAGGCAACTGCTATCTTTATCCAAGAAATTTTTATGAATGATGTATTTCGGGTATATATCACTCCGGATATTATTGGAATTGAGCTTGGCGGTTCAGTCAAGAACGTAATTGCCCTGGCTGCGGGCGTTTGTGATGGGCTTGGATTTGGGGACAATACAAAGGCAGCCTTGATTACCAGGGGGATTGCTGAAATTGGCCGTCTTGGGGCGGCTATGGGGGCAAAAACGGAAACGCTTGGCGGGCTTTCTGGGATTGGTGATTTAATTGTTACCTGTACCAGTAAACACAGCCGGAACCACAATGCCGGGTATTATATTGGGAAAGGGTACTCTGTAGAAGAGGCGCTTGCTAAAGTGAACCAGGTTGTAGAGGGTGTCCATTCTGCAAAAGCAGTTAGCCGCCTTGCACAAAAGTACCAGGTTTCTATGCCGATTGTTGAGCAGATTTGCAAGGTGCTTTTTGAAGGGGACAATGTAGATAACGCAATTAAAAACCTCCTGACGAGGGATAAGTGCATGGAATATCCAGACCTTGGCTGGATGGAAACAGATTGAAATCAATGATGGTTAGCAACCAAAAATATGTATAATTAGAACAGGTACTGCATAATTAATAGACAAGACTTTTTATAAAGGTGTGGTTTAATAATGGTTCGATATGAAGAAGGGACAGAACATGCAGTCAGCCGTTCAGATAGGATTCTGGAGGCAAAATCTGCCTTCGGGCAGGAGGTAGGAAGATATGCAGGAGGGTACCATCGGAATAGCCGTGTCCCTGCTGCTTATCCTGACAGGAAGGAAACGCTGCCTGATGGAGAAGAGAGGCATCACTTTGGCATGCTGCGCATGGTCATAGCAGGGATGCTTTTTTTCATTCTTGTTACAGCGTTTCATTTTCAGGTGTCTTACTATGGGTTTAACAAAGAAAGCGTGAAGAAGGCGCTTGCAGATGAAACCCACTGGAACAGCTTGGTAGAGCAGGCAGAACAGGTAATGAATACATTTAAAAGTGATATGGAGAAAAAATGAGAAAACTGGCATTAAGTGATGAAATACTGTTGTCCATTGAAAAACCGGCGCGTTATATTGGCGGTGAAATCAATATGGTAAAAAAGGAGCCATCAGAAGTTGAAATCCGTTTCTGCATGTGTTTTCCGGATGTTTATGAAATTGGGATGTCCCATTTGGGAATCCAGATTTTATATGATATGTTTAACTGCCGTAGAGATACCTATTGTGAGAGGGTTTATTCTCCATGGGTAGATCTGGATTCCATCTTGCGGGAACAGAATATTCCGCTGTTTGCGCTGGAAAGCCAGCAGCCGGTAAAAGACTTTGATTTCTTAGGCATTACGCTGCAATATGAAATGTGCTATACAAATGTTTTGCAGATATTGGATTTGTCACAAATTCCACTGAAAGCAGCGGACAGGACAAAAGAACATCCATTTGTGATTGGGGGCGGCCCTTGTGCATATAACCCGGAGCCGCTTGCCGATTTTTTTGATATTTTTTATATCGGGGAAGGGGAAACTGTCTACAATGAACTTCTGGATGTCTATAAAGAGTGGAAAAAGGAGGGTGGATCCCGAAATGATTTTTTAAAAAAAGCAGCGCAGATAGAAGGGATGTATATCCCAGAGTTTTACCATGTTTCTTACCTTGAGGATGGGACAATACAGGATTTTGCCCCTGTTGTAAAAGAGGCTCCAAAGAAAGTCTTAAAGCAGGTGGAACGGGATATGTCTGAAACGTATTACCCGGAAAAACCGCTTGTCCCATATATTAAAGTGACGCAGGACAGGGTGGTGCTGGAAATCCAGAGGGGATGTATCCGCGGCTGCCGCTTTTGCCAGGCAGGGATGCTGTACCGCCCAATCCGGCCAAGAAGCCTGGAATTTTTAAAGCAGAGGGCAGAGTCAATGCTAAAGGCGACCGGCCATGACGAGATTTCTTTAAGTTCGCTTAGTTCTAGTGATTACCGGGAGCTTCCGGAGCTTGTATATTGGCTGATTGAAAATTTTCAGGAAAAAGGGGTTAATATTTCCCTTCCATCGCTTCGGATTGATGCGTTTGCACTGGATGTTATGTCGAAAATCCAGGATATCAGGAAAAGCAGCCTGACATTTGCACCAGAGGCAGGCTCCCAGCGTATGCGCAACGTTATTAATAAAGGGCTGACAGAGGAAGTGATTTTAAAAGGGGCAAAAGACGCTTTTTTAGGCGGCTGGAACCGTGTAAAACTTTATTTTATGTTGGGGCTTCCAGGGGAAACAAAAGAAGATATTGCACAAATTGCTGTTTTGTCTGATAAAATTGCTAGGGAATATTATGAAGTACCGAAAGAGCAGAGGAATGGAAGGGTAAATATCGTTACAAGCACTTCTATTTTCGTGCCAAAGCCATTTACGCCATTTCAGTGGACGCCAATGGTTTCTAAAGAAGAGGCGCAGGAAAGGCGTTTCTTTTTGCTAGATGAGATAAAGGCACAGTTAAATGCAAAGAGCATTAAATATAACTGCCACGATGCAGATGTTTCAGAGCTGGAGGGGGTTTTTGCAAGAGGGGACAGAAGGCTTTGCGATGTGATTTTACAGGCATACCAAAGCGGCTGTATCTATGACGCATGGTCAGAACATTTCCAGTATGGTAAATGGGTACAAGCTTTTTCGGACCATCAGCTTACAATGGATTTTTATATTAAAAGGGAACGCAGGGAAGAAGAAATCTTCCCGTGGGATTTTATTGATATTGGGGTATCAAAAGAATTTTTATTGAAGGAATACCATCAGGCAAAAAAGGAGCAGGTAACGTCTAACTGCCGTGCAGGCTGCGCCGGCTGTGGCGCGGTAAAATTTGGGTGCGGCGTCTGTATGGAGACAAGAGAAGGGGGGATGGAAGCATGAAGGCAAGGCTGAAATTTTCAAAAACAGGCTCCATGCGCTTTATCGGCCATCTGGATGTAATGCGTTATTTCCAGAAAGCGTTCCGCAGGGCAGGGATCGCAGTTAGTTACAGCCAAGGGTATTCCCCCCACCAGCTTATGTCGTTTGCTTCCCCGTTAGGGATTGGGTTAAGCAGCGATGCGGAATACCTGGATGTTGTACTGGAAGATGAAAAGCAGGCAGAGGATTTTCTTTTGCGGATTAACCAGGTGATGAATGAAGAGATTACCGTAAAGGATTTTACAATTTTGGAGGAAGAGGCGAAAAGTTCTATGGCAGTGCTTGCCGCCTGTGATTACTTGATTGCCGTTAAAAAAGGGGGAGAAAGCTTCTTAACAGAGCAAAGGAAGCGGGAAATAGCCCTTAGGCGGTTTGCTGCAAGGGATTCGGTAGAAATTGTAAAAAAGACGAAGCGATCAGAAAAGTTAGTGGATATACGGGAAAATATTTATCTGCTAGCAGACAGCAGGGAGGCTTTGGAAGAATTTACCGGGATTACTTATGGAAATCTGTCCCTTGATTTGGCAGAATATACGCCAGTCCTTTACTGCCAGCTTACTGCAGGGAGTGTTGTAAATATTAAGCCGAAACTTGTCTTGGAAGCGCTTAGCAGCCAGGAAGGGGAGAAATATAATGGGTTTTCTTACCAAATCCACAGGCTGGAGATGTATGGGGACAGGACGGCGAAAAAAGGGGAAGTGCATACCCTTTATGGAGAAGTGCCTTGTTCCCTAATGCCGCTTTCAGAATTTGGGAGAAGAGAGGAAGTGCAGGAATGATGCAGCTTTTGGTTACAAAGCAGGAGGGCAGGATTATAAGCGCCTGGTCAGAAGAAGGAAGAATCTGCCAGATTCAGGCTGAAGAAGAAGGCCAAGCAGGGCTTCTTGGGAATATCTATGTAGGGAAGGTATGTAATATTGTTAAAAATATTAATGCCGCTTTTGTAGAATTCCAAAAGGGGCAGATGGGATACCTTGCTTTACAGCCTTTTTCGTGCCCAATCTGCACAGACAGCGTGGTTCACCCCAAAGGCCGTATTTTGGTTGGGGATGAAATTCTGGTACAGGTGAAAAAAGAGGCAGTAAAAACAAAGCCGCCAACGCTTTCTGGCGTTTTGGAATTTTCTGGGAAATATGTTGTGCTTTTAGCTGGAAGCCGCCAAATCAGCGTTTCCCACAAAATAAAGGACAAGCAGGTAAGAAGCCATTTGCGGGAGTTTTTAGGGAAACATTCCGAGGCAGGTGAATTTGGGCTGCTTGCCCGGACAAATTGTGCCCAAGCTTCTAAAGAAGAGATTTTAGGAGAAATCCAGGATTTGAAAGAAAAATACCAGAAGCTTGTGGGATATGGCCGCCATAAAACAAAATTTTCCTGCCTATACCAGTCTCCTGCCGCATGGCTTTTAAGCATGCGGGATTTGTATCAGGACAAGTCCTGTAGCGTAATAACAGATTCTGTGGAGATTTATCAAACGGCTGAGGCGTATTTGAAAGGAAATGGCTGGGAAAACCAGGTTTCCCTTTCTATGTGGGATAATGGGAATGGGAAAATGGATGCGGTTTTTGATATTTCTAAAAGTCTGAAAAAGGCATTGCAGGAAAAAGTATGGCTGAAAAATGGCGCTTATATTATAATCCAGCCAACAGAAGCGCTTGTTTCAGTGGATGTAAATACAGGTAAGGCTGTTTCAAAGAAAAAAGATGTGCAAAAGACGTTTCTGAAAGTAAATCTAGAAGCGGCAAAAGAAATTGCTTTCCAGCTCCGCCTGAGGAATTTATCAGGGATGATTTTGGTGGATTTTATAGACATGGTTTCGGATGAGGACAATAAAACACTTTTAGAAGTGTTTCGGGAAGCGCTCGCTAAAGATCCTGTCCCGGCAAATGTAGTAGATATGACAAAGCTTGGGCTTGTTGAAGTGACAAGGAAAAAGGTGCGGAAACCACTTTATGAGCAAGTAAATCTGAAGCAGCAGGCAATTGGTTTTGATTAGATGGCTAGTGCTCCGTCCGGCTAGAAATTAGAGTATTGAACCACCTGTTCCGCACCACTGCGTCGTTAAAATTTCTAGCCGATGCCCGCATCGCCGTCGAAATTTTGCCTAGCACTGGCACAAAACATGCAGCCCATACTCTAATTTCTAACTGGATGGAGCACTAGTGCGTGTTTGAAAATTGGTTTTTACTTATGTTAGGGAAAAGCAGAAACACTTAAAATGGAGGTACCTATGAATTTTTATATGCCAACGATGGTTTATCAGGAAAATGACGCAGTAAAAAATCACAGTGGACAGATGGCAGGTTATGGGAAAAAAGCGATGGTTGTAACAGGGAAACATTCTTCAAAGCAAAATGGGGCTTTGCAGGATGTTATTGACGGCTTGGAAAAATACCATACAGCTTATATTGTCTATGACAGGATTACAGAGAACCCAACGGTAGACGCTATAATGGAGGCGGCGGCATTTGGGCAGCAGGAGGGGGCTGATTTTGTAATTGGCATCGGTGGCGGTTCCCCATTAGATGCCGCAAAGGCGATTGCCTTAGTAATCCAGAACCGTGACAGTTCAAAAGAAGTGCTTTACCAGGATATTTCCCTGCGCCATCTGCCAGTTGTGGCAGTACCGACAACCTGTGGGACAGGTTCAGAAGTAACGCCTTATGCAGTTTTGACAAGGGAGGATTTGCAGACAAAGCAGAGTATCAGCCATTTGATTTTCCCAGAGCTGGCACTTGTGGATGGAAAATATCTGAAAAATGCACCGCTTACTGTAATTACCAATACAGCGGTTGATGCGCTTGGCCATATGCTGGAAAGCTATTTCCATACAAAAGCTACTGATTACAGCCGTATGCTCTGCCAATATGCAATGGAAGCCTGGGGGATGGCGTCTGGCATCCTGTTTGGGATGGAACCTGGAGAAGAGGATTATGGCAGGCTAATGTTTGCCTCAAGCCTTGCTGGAATGGCAATTTCCCATACCAGTACAGGGCTTCCGCATGGGTTGAGTTATTATTTGACTTACCATAAAGCAGTCCCACATGGGAAGGCAGTTGGGCTTTTCCTTCCGGGATATCTGTCTGTATTGCCAGAGGAATATGAGCCACAGGTAATTATGGCGCTTAGGACGCTTGGTTTTGGGAGCATAGAGCAGTTTTCTGGCTTTATACGGGAAGTGCTTGGGACGCTTGGGCTGACAGAACAGGAAGAACAGGAAATGGTGGAAGGGATTGCGAAAAACCAGAAAAAACTGGACGCTGTGCCTTTTGCCATAACAAAAGAACAGATATACCAGATGTGCAGTATCGTAAGAATGGAGAGTTAAGAATATGCAGCAGGATGAAATTATAATCCGCAGGGCAATTGTACATATTATGGATGGGGAGCTTGGCTATCCTGTCTGTTCAGAAGAAGAACTAGAATTATCCCCTGGCCTCAATGATTTTTTCAGGGGGCTTATCTATAAGCTGCTATCAGGGGATGATTTGAAAAAGTGTTATTTTTCAGAAGAAGAGCCTTCGGAAGTCTATGAAATTGTAAAAACTTTTGAGGAAGATAAGCTTGCCAAAGCCAGTAAGCAGCTTGCCCAGAATTTATATGCTATTATGAATGCCAATCTGGCAATTCCATCCGGGGATTTTGCAGTTGTCAGCTTCCAAGCATGCAGCGTTATGTATCTGGCGTTGCTAAAAATGAATTATAAAGAAAGCTTTGTCCATATAACGCAGGAAGGGGAAAATGGCAATGTAAACCAGATTATCTGTTATCAGTCGACACTTCCTGCTATAGGGGCAAAACTTTCGGAAGCGGTGATTATTAACCTGTCTGATTATAGTGTACAGATTGTCGAAAAGAAGTATGATATCAATGGCACTAAAGTAAATTATTTGTCAGAGCTGTATTTAAAATGCAAGGCAGGCATGTCTTCTAAAACAAAGCTTGCCATTGTGACAAGGGCAGTGGAGCAGGTAAACCAGAAACATTTTTCAGAAGAACCCGTCCGCCAGATGGAGGCAAAGAGCATCCTGAAAAGAGAGATAGAAGATACTGGTTCAATTAATGTAGGGAAAATTAGTGAAAAAATTTATGGGAATGCGCCTGAAATAAAGGAAGAGTTTGATGCAAAAATGGAAAAATACCATATGGAAAAGGCTGAAGTAGCCCCACAAAATGAAGCAACAACGAAAAAATTTGAAAAGCAGTATTTAAAGACTGATACTGGGATTGAAATTAATATTCCGATGGAACAGTATCAGGATGCCAACCAGGTGGAATTTCTGACAAACCCAGATGGGACGATTTCTGTCCTGATTAAAAATATTAATAAGATTTCGACAAGGTAGGGCTGTAAAATGTTTAAAAAGGCAATAGGAGGGAAGAGATGTTTCGGTTATGGGCTAAGGAATGGAAAGAAAACCGGATGGTAAAAGATATAACGATTTGTGACAGTGCGCCTCCAGAAGAAAAGAACCGCACGAAAAAAGTTTTTGATGCTTTAGAAGAGGCGTGCTATACGTTTGATTTGGCAAAGCCAATTTGGCTGGATGTTAATATTGAGGAGTTTAAACGGATAGATAAAACAAGGTTTTCAAAAGATAACTTTATAGAGGAAATTTCATTTGATTACCTCGAAATCCAGGTAATCGAAGAGGATGATTTCTTTTCAGGAGGGTCAAATACCCCGCCCCCTCTGGGACGAACTTGCTAAAGAGAAAAATGTACTATTACTCTGGCGATTAAATATCGATGAATTTTACGTAGAATAAATTTTCATCTGCAAGGCGGAAGAATGAGTTGTAGCGAGTGCTACAACGATTGATAACAACGCGGCAGATGGAAATTTAAGCAAGTAAAAACGTCGATATTTAACCGCCGGAGTAATAAATGGGAAATAGCAAAGAAGAGCCGACAGAAACCAGACAATGGAATCTGAGGCTCTTTTCAATTTTAAATGATTTTAGGTGTTTTAGGAATCACGACTATTAAACAAGTTAAAAAAGAAAGATTGTGGAGTGTTATGAAAGTTGTTATTGCGATGGATTCTTTTAAAGGAAGTAGGAGTTCAATGGAAGCTGGTATTGCTGCCAAAGAAGGAATTGCCAGGGCTTGTGATGCAGAAGTGGTGGTAAAGCCCATGGCAGACGGTGGGGAAGGGACTACAGAAGCATTGGTGGAAGGGCTGGGCGGGACTTTTGTTTCCCTGGAGGTTACAGGTCCGTTAGGTGGGAAAATAAATGTGAAATATGGCATATTACAAGAGAAAAAGATGGCAGTCATAGAAATGGCAGAAGCAGCAGGGATTACCCTTGTAAAGCAGGATGCGTTAAATCCTAGCAGGGCGACAACATATGGCGTTGGTGAGATGATATTGGATGCTGTAAGGAGGGGCTGCCGTGAGTTTATTATTGGGATTGGGGGCAGTATGACAAGTGAAGGCGGCGTTGGCATGCTGCAGGCATTGGGGGCTGAGATCCTTGGGCGGGATAGGAAGCCGATAGCGTTAGGGATTCAGGATCTGGATAGTATCGCGTCAATCAATACAGAAAAGATGCCAAAAGAATTGCAAGAGTGCCATTTTCAAATAGCGTGTGATGTGAGAAATCCGCTTTGCAGTGAAAACGGTGCGGTTTATGTGTTTGGGGCGCAGAAAGGGGTCAGGGAAGAGGAGAAAAAGCTTTTTGACAGGAAAATGGCATATTTCGCAGAAAAAACAAAAGAATATATTGGAAATGATTACAAGATGGCAGAAGGGGCAGGGGCAGCATTTGGTTACGATTGGCTGTGAATAGTAGCAATCTCTTACGTGCAAGCACGACGAGGGTTTTATTTTCTGGATTTAGCCGTGAATAGATAACTATTTAAGGTTACTATTCACAGCCAATCGTAGAGAAATGTAAATAGATAAAAAATATCTTCC
>CAJUJR010000022.1 GCA_910586605.1 uncultured Lachnospiraceae bacterium
CATGCTGCACATAATGAAAGCGATTCATAGGGGAAGATATTTTTTATTTCCTTAAGTCCGGCTACGATTGGCTGTGAATAGTAACATTTACTTTTTATGATTGCCATGAGCCATAAAGAGTAAATGATGTTGCCCTGTAAAAGTCTTGTTGATGCCCACTTCGCCAGCGTTTTTTTCTTTGCACCAAAAAACGCTCTTCGCAGCTTATTCAGTTAGTTTGCGGCAAGCCCTTACTTATTTCGTTCTCCCAAAAGCTGGTAAATTTGCTGGAGCAGGACTTTGTCATCAAATGTTAAATGGCTGGATGGGTTGTCAAACAGCTTGTCGGCTAAGTGGGGATTTAGGTATTCGCCCAATAAAATTTCATTTGGCGTCGTATTTAATGCCTGGCAAAGGGTAAGGAGGGTATCAAGGGACATTTTTCCGCTTCCACATTCAATATGCGATACATGGTTATTGGAAAGATTTATTAATTCAGCTAATTCCGCTTGCGTAAGTTTCATCTCTTTTCTTTTGTTTTTCACATTTTGCCCGATTTGTTTTAAATTCATAATTCCTGTTTCTCCTGATTTAAACGATTCAATGTATCAAAATTATTTCTAATGATTTTTGCTTTTTATGATGTACTTTTGCCCATAAAATGGTAGGATTGTTAAAAATAGGATAACAAGATAAAATGTTGAATAAAACAAACTATTGGGGATATATTGCCTTAATAAGGATAGTATGATATGATTTTCAGGGTTACCGAGGCGTCTTATATGGAAAGGATAAAAATATGACAAAAAAACAGATAGATAAAATAGTAGAGCCATTTTTAGCAGAAAGCAGGGAATTGGGTAAAATGTTAACAAAGGAAGAGATAGGGCAAAGGGTAGGGGAAGAATATTCCAAAGGGCAAAAAGAGCGGATTTTTTGCCGTTACCGCTATTTATCTTCTGTTCAGGGGAAGGAGTAGTTACAAATTACTAAATTATTTTGAAAAAAAGTATAGTAATTTAGTAAATTTTAGGTTGAAAATATATTCTTTGTGTGATAGTCTTGGTGTAGATGTATTAATTAGGATAATGTTGTCTTGGAGGTGGTGGTAAAAAGTAACAAAGGCAAAGAGGGAGATTTGTAAGAAGAGTTGATTATGAGAGGAGGAATTATTTTGAAAAGATTTAAACAAATATTTGGAGTGGTATTGGCATTATGCCTTGTAGTTACCCAATTTCCAACGGGGGGGGGTAAAAGTGCAAAAGCTGGTACAGAGACAAAGAAAGAAATAGTATCCAGTAAGATATCGTTTACATATGAAGAGACAGGCTCGTCTGCGTCATCTTTTAAGTATAAAGACAAAGAGGTAGCCGGATTTAATGGAAAAGGTGAGTATGAAATAGAGGACGCAG
The DNA here is from genome assembly GCA_910586605.1 of uncultured Lachnospiraceae bacterium. GTDB lineage: Bacteria > Bacillota > Clostridia > Lachnospirales > Lachnospiraceae > Butyribacter. The sequence continues at coordinate 1,392 of CAJUJR010000022.1, forward strand.
GCACTTATACTGCTGCCGGATATACAGAACTTGGGATTTTTGCGAGCGATGCAGAGTACACCTTGAAAAATGTAGTACTGACAATAAATGGGAAATATGAGTTTGTATTGAAGGATACAGGATATTGTTGGAACGATGGCGGGGTATACAAGTTAGATTTGGGAAACATCTATTATGAAGCGGAGAAAATATCATATACATCCAAGGATGGGAAAGCAACACTGAAATATGACGCAGACGCAAATCTGGTTGTATTATTAGTAATAGAAGATGGAAATAGTCCTGCGCCGGAAGAAACAAAAACAGATATCATATCCAGCAAGCTAACATTTACATATGAAGAGACAGGCTCGTCTGCGTCATCTTTTAAGTATAAAGACAAAGAGGTAGCCGGATTTAATGGAAAAGGTGAGTATGAAATAGAGGACGCAGGCACTTATACTGCTGCCGGATATACAGAACTTGGGATTTTTGCGAGCGATGCAGAGTACACCTTGAAAAATGTAGTACTGACAATAAATGGGAAATATGAGTTTGTATTGAAGGATACAGGATATTGTTGGAACGATGGCGGGGTATACAAGTTAGATTTGGGAAACATCTATTATGAAGCGGAGAAAATATCATACACATCCAAGGATGGGAAAGCAACTCTGAAGTATGATGGAAGCCTTATTTCATTATTTGCATTGGCTGATGGTTCTGGCGATCAGAATCCAGGCGGCGATGATACCCAAAAACCTGAAAAAGTAAAGACCGAGCTTACTTCAGTTAAACTTTCCTTTACATATGAAAAAGCAGCAGAAGGAACAGCCACTGTTTTAAAAGTTTGCAATGCAGATGCAGGCGGATTTGCCGGGGATGGCACATATGAAGTAGATATTGCCGAGGAGGCATGGCTTACATGGGATAAAACAGGGTTTTATGATCTTGGGTTTGTTGAGAGTGATGCAGGGTATACATTAAAAAATGTTATGTTAACTGTAAATGGCGTACATGAGTTTATATTAGGGGAAACGTTGGCCTCAGAGTTTAAAGATGAGAAGCATAAGGTGGATTTTCCAAACTGCTGGAGTCCTGATTATGCTGCCGGGGATGTTTTATTTACATCAAAGGATGGCAAAGCGACCATTGTATTTGGAGGCAATAATGTAGTGCTTTCTTTGTATGTGGAGTCAGATAAAGCGCCAACTCCGACAAAAAAGCCAAACAGGCCATATTATCCTGTAATTGTTTCAACGCCTACCCCAACGGTAGAGCCTACAGTAGAGCCAACTGCAATACCAACAGCAACGCCTACTGTAACTCCAACCACAGCGCCAACTGCAATACCAACAGTAAAGCCTACGGTGGCGCCAACTATCGTTCCAACAGCAGCGCCTACCATTGCACCAACAGTAGAACCAACAGAGGCTCCGACGGAAGCGCCAGCAGAAAAACCAACAGAGGCTCCTGCAACACCTACAAAAGCGCCTGCTGAAAAGGTACAGAAGGGAGATAAGGTTACGGTTTCTGGGGAAAAATATGTAGTAACGAATACTTCCAAGAAGACAGTGGAATATGTTGCAGCTAAAAACAGTAAAAAGAAAACAGTTTCTGTTCCTGAGACAGTTAAGGTTTCTGTAAACGGGAAAAAGGTAACCTATAAAGTAACAAGTATTAAGAATAGTGCATTTAAGAACAACAAAAAAGTTGAGAAGATTACTGTTGGTAAGAATATTAAGACGATTGGAAAAGATGCATTTAAAAATTGTAAGAACTTAAAGACAATTGTAATTAAATCGACGTCGCTTACAAAAATTGGAAAAGACGCTTTGAAGGGGACGGTGAAAAAGTTAGTAATTAAGGTTCCGGCAAAGAAGGTTTCTGCGTACAAGAAACTCTTCAAAAAGAAAGGAAATAACAATATAGCAATTAAGAAAGCATAACAGAATTAATTCATGCTGTTTTATATGTAAAACAGGATAATTTATAGTAGGCAGTATTTTGAACGCTGATTTGTATTCAGAGAATTGCTGAAATCAAAAAGTCCAGATACCAACTATTTTTTAGTGGTATCTGGACTTTTGCTGTGTGTGACAGTTCCTAACCATAGACAGTTTAAATGCCATATTCCTCCAATAATTTCTGTTGATAGTCAGGATTGTCTGAGGAACGTTTTAAATCGTCAAAACGCTTATCATTAACTATCAGTACATTCAGTTTATTAATATGAAAGCATGAGTAAAAGTCAGGTTCTTTATTAAATAATATAAAGTCCAGAATGCTGATGCTGACACACTTTCTAAATACATCATATTTTTGGCTTGCTGAATAGTAACTTTAGTTCTTTTCTCATAGGATAGATGAAGCTGCATATATTGCTATTTTGAGAAATTTGCAGTAAAATGGACAAAGTTTTTTAGTTCTGCGGGTGCGTTCGCGCGAATAAAAGAAAAGAGGAGTAAAATACAATGGAACAGATAAAGGTGAAATATTTTTCTAATGAGATTGAAAAACTTGCTTATATAGATGGGAAATCAGATTGGATTGACCTCAGGGCTTCGGAAGAAGTTTCGTTAAAACAGGGAGAGTTCAAGTTAATCCCACTGGGGGTTGCGATGGAACTTCCGGAAGGGTATGAGGCGCATATTGTGCCAAGAAGCAGTACATATAAAAATTTTGGTATTATTCAGGCCAATCATTGCGGCATTGTAGATGGCTCTTATTGCGGTGATAATGATATGTGGAAGATGCCGGTAATTGCCATGCGTGATACACAGATACACGTGAATGACAGAATTTGCCAGTTCCGGATAATGGAAAATCAGCCAAAACTTTGCTTTGAAGAGGTGGAACATCTGGAAGGGGCAGACAGGGGCGGGTTTGGCTCGACCGGAAAGCAGTAGGATGAAGGAGTAGGATGAAGGTATTAAGGAATCACGCTTGACATAAATTTGATTTCTGTATACACTATATTCTATGGTGTATATAAGGGACTGTAGACAGGTCAAGATGCGTCAGTTATTTTCCTACAGTTCCTAAGGATATTATATATAGAGAGGATGCGTTAGGATGGAATATAAAATAGCAGCAATTGCCGGTGATGGAATCGGTCCGGAGATTGTAAGGGAAGCAAGGAAAGTGTTGTCTAAGATAGGGGAGAAGTTTCAACATACGTTTACATATGAGGAGCTGTTGATGGGCGGCTGTTCAATTGATGTGTATGGGGAATCCCTGACAGATGAAACACTGGAAAAGGCAAAGACATGTGATTCTGTTTTATTGGGGGCAGTTGGCGGCAATGTCGGGCAGTCGAATTGGTATCAGATTGAGCCAGAGAAGCGTCCAGAAGCAGGTCTTTTAAAAATCCGCAAGGGGCTAGGGCTGTATGCAAATATCCGTCCGGCGGTTCTTTTTGATGAGCTTTCCGTAGCATGTCCGTTAAAGCCGGAACTGATAGAAGGCGGCTTTGATTTTGTAGTAATGCGGGAACTGACTGGCGGGCTTTATTTTGGGGAGCGCAAGACAGTGGAGGAAAATGGGGTTCTAAAGGCAATTGATACCCTGACATATGATGAAAATGAAATCCGCAGAATTGCAAAATGGGGCTTTGATGTTGCAATGAAGCGCAACAAAAAAGTTTGCAGTGTGGATAAAGCAAATGTACTGGATTCTTCCAGGCTTTGGAGGAAAGTGGTAAAAGAAGTTGCTGCTGATTATCCTGATGTGGAATTGACGGATATGCTGGTTGATAATTGTGCGATGCAGCTTGTACGTGACCCAAAGCAGTTTGATGTAATTTTGACAGAAAATATGTTTGGTGATATTCTGTCGGATGAAGCAAGTATGGTAACTGGTTCAATAGGGATGCTTTCTTCTGCAAGCCTTGGGGCTACGAAACTTGGGCTGTATGAGCCTAGCCATGGTTCTGCGCCGGATATTGCAGGGCAGGATAAGGCAAATCCAATTGCAACGATTCTTTCTGCAGCAATGATGCTCCGCTATTCATTTGATTTGGAAAAGGAAGCAAATGCTGTGGAAGAAGCAGTAAAGAAGGTCTTAAAGGATGGTTACCGTACCATAGATATTATGTCGGAAGGAAAGACACAGGTCGGAACCGCACAGATGGGCGATTTAATCTGTGATAATATATAAAAGGAGGAAATGCAAATGAAAAGTGATGCAGTAAAAAAAGGGATGCAGACAGCCCCGCAGCGTTCATTGTTTAATGCACTGGGGCTTACTGAAGAAGAACTGGAAAAGCCATTAGTTGGGATTGTCAGCTCGTACAATGAAATTGTACCTGGGCATATGAATATAGATAAAATTGTGGAAGCTGTTAAAATGGGAGTCGCTATGGCTGGCGGCACGCCAATTGTATTTCCGGCAATTGCTGTTTGTGACGGAATTGCGATGGGGCATGTCGGCATGAAATATTCCCTGGTAACAAGGGATTTGATTGCTGATTCAACAGAGTGCATGGCAACAGCGCACCAGTTTGATGCACTCGTAATGGTGCCAAATTGTGATAAAAATGTACCGGGGCTTTTGATGGCGGCGGCGCGCCTGAATGTACCAACAATATTTGTCAGCGGTGGGCCAATGCTTGCAGGCCATGTAAAAGGAGAGAAAACAAGCCTTTCCTCTATGTTTGAGGCAGTTGGCGCCCATGCGGCAGGGAAAATTACTGCAGAAGAGGTAGATGATTATGTATGTAATGCCTGCCCAACCTGTGGTTCTTGTTCTGGGATGTATACAGCAAACAGCATGAACTGCCTGACAGAGGCAATTGGCATGGGGCTTCGTGGAAATGGCACCGTTCCGGCTGTTTATTCCCAGAGGTTAAAGATTGCAAAACATGCAGGGATGAAGGTAATGGAGCTTTTGGAAAAGAATATACGCCCAAGGGATATCCTGACAAAAGAAGCATTTGAAAATGCCCTGACGATTGATATGGCACTTGGATGTTCCACGAATACAATGCTCCATCTTCCGGCAATTGCCCATGAAGCGGGCGTGGAAATCAATCTGGACATTGCAAACCAGATCAGTGCAAAGACCCCGAACCTCTGCCATCTGGCGCCTGCCGGGCATCATTATATGGAAGAGTTAAACGAGGCAGGCGGCATTTACGCAGTTATGAATGAATTAAATAAAAAAGGGCTGCTTCATACGGATTTGGTTACTGCAACTGGAAAGACAGTTGGGGAAAATATTGCAGGCTGTGAAAACAGGAACAAAGAGATTATCCGCCCAATTGAAGAACCATATAGCGAAACAGGCGGAATCGCTGTGCTGCGTGGCAATATCGCGCCAGACAGCTGTGTGGTAAAACGTTCTGCTGTTGTTCCGGAAATGATGGTACACGAAGGTCCTGCAAGGGTATTTGACTGTGAAGAGGATGCGATTGAGGCAATTAAAGGCGGCAGGATTGTTGCAGGAGATGTTGTGGTAATCCGTTATGAAGGGCCAAAGGGCGGGCCTGGTATGCGTGAGATGTTAAACCCAACTTCTGCGATTGCGGGCATGGGGCTTGGCTCCAGCGTGGCTTTAATTACAGACGGCCGTTTTTCCGGGGCTTCCAGGGGGGCATCAATTGGCCATGTATCGCCGGAGGCGGCAGTCGGCGGGCCGATTGCATTGATTGAGGAAGGGGATATTATTTCCATAAATATTCCAGAAAATACAATTGATGTAAAGCTTTCGGAAGAAGAGCTTTCCAGCAGGAAAGAGAAGTGGGCGCCAAAAGAGCCAAAGGTAAAAACAGGTTATCTGGCAAGGTATGCTTCTATGGTTACATCAGCAGACAGGGGCGCCGTACTTGAAATTAAGTAATGGACAGAAGAGCATAGAACGGTGAAAATACGCTCCAGTGTGTGGGCTGCATTATTACATGCGGCAGTACGCTGGTATAAATATAAAATGGAGGAGTAACATGCAGTTAACAGGTTCCGAGATTGTAATAGAATGCTTGAAAGAGCAAGGGGTTGATACGGTATTTGGTTATCCTGGCGGTGCAATCTTAAATATTTATGATGAACTTTACCGTCATCAGGATGAAATCCACCATATCCTGACATCCCATGAGCAGGGCGCTGCCTATGCCGCAGACGGTTATGCACGTTCTACAGGGAAGGTTGGCGTATGCATGGCAACAAGCGGGCCGGGGGCGACAAATCTTGTCACAGGGATTGCAACGGCGTATCTGGATTCTGTCCCGCTGGTTGCAATTACCTGTAATGTAGGGCTTCCGCTTCTTGGGAAGGATTCTTTTCAGGAGATTGACATTGCAGGGGTAACAATGCCGATTACGAAACATAGCTTTATTGTAAAAAATGTAGAGGATTTGGCGCCGACATTGCGCCGTGCCTTTAAAATTGCAATGACAGGGCGGCCTGGTCCTGTCCTGGTAGATATTGTTAAAAATGCCACAAGTGATGAAACAGAATATAAACGTGAAGTTCCAAAGCTAATCCCGCGTTCTACAGAAAAAATTGAAACTGACAGCGTGGAAGAGGCGCTTAAATTGCTACAGAAAGCGAAGAAGCCAGTGATTTTTGTGGGTGGTGGGGCAGTGATTTCCGGCGCAAATAAGGAGTTATTTGATTTTGCACAGAAAGCAGACGCGCCGGTTACTGACAGCCTGATGGGAAAAGGCGCTTATCCGGGGACGGATTCTAAATATATTGGGATGCTTGGTATGCATGGCACAAAAACGGCAAATTTAAGCGTTGCAGAGTGCGACCTTTTGATTGTAATTGGCGCGCGCTTTTCAGACCGTGTCATAGGGAATGCGGCAACTTTTGCCAAAAATGCAAAAATTATCCAGATTGATGTGGACGAGGCAGAGATTAATAAAAACATAATGGTGGATATCAGCCTGATTGGTGATGTAAAATCAGTCCTTGACATTTTTAATGGAAGGCTGGAACAGCTTTACCATAAAGAGTGGATGGATAAGGTAATGGCGCGTAAGGATGCACTGCCATTAAATTATAATCAAGAAGTCCTTACAGGGCCATATATTATTGAAAAGCTGGATGAGATTACAAATGGCGAGGCGATTGTTGTAACAGAAGTTGGGCAGCATCAGATGTGGGCAGCTCAGTACTATAAATATACAGAGCCGCGAACCTTAATTACATCGGGCGGCCTTGGCACGATGGGGTATGGCCTTGGGGCGGCAATTGGGGCTAAGTCAGCCCATCCGGAGAAAACAGTAGTTAACATAGCAGGGGACGGATGTTTCCGTATGAATATGAATGAGATTGCAACAGCTACAAGAAATAATATCCCTGTGATTGAGATTGTATTTAATAACCATGTGCTTGGCATGGTTCGCCAGTGGCAGACGCTGTTCTATGGGAAACGTTATTCCCATACTATATTAAATGACAGCGTGGATTTTGTGAAAGTTGCTGAGGCAATGGGGGCAAAAGGATACCGTATAACAAAGAGGGAAGAGGTTGAGCCTGTACTAAAAGAAGCGATTGCCGCAGGTGTACCGGTTTTAATTGACTGCGTAATTGACAGTGACGATAAAGTATTTCCGATGGTACCGCCGGGAAAGAGCTTGGACGACGTATTTGATGAAAAGGATCTGAATTCAGGCAGATAAGGTACAGTAGTTATAAATAAGCGTTTGCTGCCATTTATGGCAGATGCTTTTGTGGCGGCAGGCGGTTTTCTATTAGAAGGAGGCAAATATATGAGCAGAGTGTATAATTTTTCAGCCGGTCCGGCGGTATTACCGGAAGAGGTTTTAAAGGAAGCAGCAGAAGAGATGTTAGATTACCAAGGATCAGGAATGTCTGTTATGGAGATGAGCCACCGTTCTAAGGTTTATGATAACATAATTAAAACTGCAGAAAAAGATTTAAGGGAACTGATGGGCATCCCAGATAATTACAAAGTGCTGTTTTTGCAGGGAGGCGCTTCACAGCAGTTTGCTATGATTCCAATGAACCTTATGAAGAATAAGGTTGCAGATTATATTGTAACCGGGCAGTGGGCAAAGAAAGCCTTCCAGGAGGCTTCCAAATATGGAAAGGCCAATAAGATTGCTTCTTCTGAAGATAAGACATTTTCTTATATTCCGGATTGTTCTGATTTGCCAATTTCTGATGACGCAGATTATGTATATATTTGTGAAAATAATACTATCTATGGTACAAAGTTTAAGGAACTGCCAAATACAAAAGGAAAAACATTGGTGGCAGACGTATCTTCCTGTTTTCTTTCTGAACCAGTTGATGTGGAAAAGTATGGCATTATTTATGGCGGTGTCCAGAAAAACATCGGCCCGGCTGGTGTTGTAATTGTAATTATCCGTGAAGACCTGGTGACAGAGGATGTGCTGCCAGGGACGCCGACGATGCTTCAGTATAAAACGCATGTGGATGCAGAATCTCTTTATAACACGCCTCCAGCATATGGTATTTATATTTGTGGCAAAGTATTTAAGTGGATTAAGGATATGGGCGGCCTGGAAGTGATGAAGCAGAAAAATGAAGAGAAAGCTAAGATTTTATATGATTTCCTAGATGCTAGCAAGCTCTTTAAAGGGACTGTTGTCCCGAAAGATCGTTCTTTAATGAATGTCCCATTTGTAACAGGAAATGAGGAATTGGATGCGAAATTTGTAAAAGAAGCAACAGAAGCAGGATTTGTGAATCTGAAAGGCCATCGTACAGTTGGCGGTATGCGGGCAAGTATTTATAATGCTATGCCAAAAGAAGGGGTAGAGAAGTTAGTAGAATTTATGAAAAAGTTTGAGGAGGAAAATGCATAATGTTTCAGTATACATGCTTAAACCCAGTTGCCCAGGTAGGGCTTGACGTATTCGGCGAAGGATATACAAAGACAGATGATGTGAATGAAGCAGAGGCGATTCTAGTGCGTAGTGCATCTATGCATGATATGGAGTTTTCTGATAAACTTGTTGCAGTAGCAAGGGCAGGTGCAGGCGTTAATAATATCCCGCTTGAGAAGTGTGCAGAGAAAGGCATTGTAGTTTTTAATACACCAGGGGCTAACGCAAATGGTGTAAAGGAAATGGTAATTTGCGGTATGCTGCTTGCAGCAAGGGATATTGATGGAGGCATTAACTGGGTAAAGGAAAATGCTTCTGATGAAAATATCAGTAAATCCATGGAAAAAGCAAAGAAGAATTTTGCCGGGACAGAGCTGAAAGGCAAAAAACTTGGCGTTATTGGGCTTGGGGCAATCGGCGTGCTGGTTGCAAATGTGGCGAACCGTTTAGGGATGGATGTATATGGAGTTGACCCATATCTTTCTGTAAAAAATGCTCTGAATATTAACCGTGATGTAACAGTATTAAAATCATATGATGAGTTGTATGAACAGTGCGATTATATTACAATCCATGTCCCATTCCTGGAAGATACAAAGGGAATGATTAATGAAGAAGCTTTTTCCAAAATGAAAGATGGAGTAGTTATTTTAAATTATGCCAGGGATCTTCTGGTAAATGATGAGGATATGAAGGCAGCCCTGGAGTCTGGGAAGGTTGCAAAATATGTGACAGACTTCCCGAACCCGGCTGTTGTAAAAATGCCAAATGTAATTGCGACGCCTCACCTTGGCGCTTCTACAGAGGAGTCAGAGGACAACTGCGCGGTAATGGCGGCAGATGAACTCAAGAAATATCTGGAAAATGGCAATATTACCAATTCTGTTAATTATCCGAACTGTGACGCCGGGGAGTGTTTTACGGCTGGCAGGATTACGGTTGCACATAGGAATATTCCAAAAATGCTGCACCAGCTTACAAATGTAATCTCAGCAGAGGGAATTAATATTGACAATATGACAAATAAAAGCCGTAAGGAGTACGCTTATTGTGTATTTGACATTGATTCTGAATCTTCCGAAGAACTTGCAGATAAGCTTCGGGAAATTGATGGCGTATTAAAGGTACGTGTTGTAAAGTAAGGGGCGTGGCTTTAGGCAATTCTCGCTCATGTTTTTAGATGATTTTGGATTGTATGGATAAAGTTTATAAAAGGGAAGGGGCACCAGCGCAGGCGGTGCCCTTTTTTCAAAGGGCTGAAAAGCATTTACAGTCCCTTAGATAGGGAATTTGCGATAAGGAGGGGATGGCTGTTGGATTATAAAGAAGCGTTAAGGTATATACAGAATATACAAGAGCGTCTGGGAAGCGATTATTCACTGAGGGAGGTGACAGAACTTTCCAGGCGCTTAGGGAGGCCAGAGCGGAACCTTAAAATTATCCATATTGCGGGGACAAATGGGAAAGGCTCTGTAGGTAACTATATTAGCAATATGCTTGCGCAGGCGGGATATACAGTTGGCCGTTATGTTTCCCCAACATTATTTGATTACAGGGAACGGGTGCAAAAGGTAACAATGGTTTCTGGCAGGGCAGAAAGCGAGTGGATGGCGCAGGAGGAAATGGCAGGGGCGCTCACCATATTAAAAGAGGTTTGTGAAAAAATGTGCCAGGATGGTTTTATGCAGCCAACTGCATTTGAAATGGAAACAATAATGGCATTTTGGCTTTTTAACAGATGGAAGGTGGATGTAGCAGTTGTTGAGACTGGCCTTGGCGGGAGGCTGGATGCGACCAATATTATAGAACATCCGCTTTTATGCGTATTTACATCTATTAGCAGGGACCACATGCAATTTCTGGGAAATACAATAGAAGAGATTGCAGCAGAGAAATATGGTATTATACAAGAAGGTACAACAGTTGTTTCTTGCTTTCAGGAGGAATGCCATCTTTTATTAGAAGAGCGCTGTAAAGAAAAAAAAGCGGCGCTTTCGTATGCTTGCCTGCACAGTGGGAAATATGGGGACATCCAAGAAGCGGAACCTTCTGTTGCATCTAGTGTTCGTAAAAGCAGCTTTCAGGGAAGTTATCAGAAGGAAAATGCAGCATTAGCAGAAAAAGCAGTTTTACAGTTACAGGAGATGGGAGAATTTTTTGTTTCTGGCATACAGAGAAAGGAGGCGCTACAGTATAGCAGATGGCGCGGGCGTTTCGACATTGTTTCGGAGCAGCCGTTTGTGCTGGCAGATGGCGCGCACAATGAAGATGCAGCAAAGAAATTGTGCCTTTCTTTAAAAGCTTGTTTCCCAGGTGAAAAGTTTCGGTTTATCCTTGGCGTTTTTCGGGATAAAGAGTATGAAAAAATGATCGTCCATCTGCTGCCGTTTGCGGAACAGATTTATACAGTCCCAACAGCCGGGAAGCGGGGACTTTCTGCAAAAGAGTTATGGGAAAGCGTACAGGAGACAGAAAAGATCCGGTTTGGGATGATAGAAAGCTATCGTGGGGCTGTCTGCTGCAGTTCTATAAAAGACGCTCTGGATGCCTGCATTGCTGGATCTGCTGCTGTAAAGACAGTTGTTTGTGGCTCCCTGTCTATTATAAAGGAAGTGTACTGTTATTTTAGCTTATAAGAAAGGAAAGCAGAGATGAAAATAGGTATAAAAGAATTTGAGTTTGAGAAAAGGCACACATATGTAATGGGGATTTTAAATGTTACGCCGGACTCTTTTTCTGATGGAGGAAAGTTTAACCGTATGGATGCTGCTTTGTACCATACAGAAGAAATGGTGCTCCAAGGTGCGGATATTATTGATATTGGTGGAGAGTCGACTAGGCCGGGATACCAAAAGATTTCTGTAGAAGAAGAAACAGAACGTGTTATATCTATAATGGAAGCAGTCAAAAAACGTTTTGATGTCCCAATATCGGTAGATACATATAAAGCCCCTGTTATGGATGCCGCCCTTTTGGCTGGCGGCGATATGGCAAATGATATCTGGGGGTTTCGGTATGACAGCCTTTTTGCCAAAGAAGGGGAAGCCTCCGTATGGGGGTGTGGGACAATGGCAGAAGTTATTGCAAAGCATCAGGTTCCGGTCTGTGTGATGCACAATAGGAAGGAAGCGGCGTATCAGAATCTGTTGGAAGAAATTCTGTCTGATTTGGAAGGAAGCATACAGATTGGGAAAGCTGCAGGGATTTCAGAAGATAGGATGATTTTGGACCCGGGAATTGGATTTGGCAAGACATACCAGGATAACCTGAAAGTCCTTGCAAGCCTTGGCCGTTTCCATAGGCTGAACCTGCCGCTTTTGTTAGCAGCTTCCCGTAAGTCAGTGATTGGTTTGACACTGGATCTTCCGGTAAAAGAGAGGGAAGAAGGGACTTTGGTGACAACTGTACTGGCAGTACAAAATGGCTGGAATATGGTGCGTGTCCATGATGTAGAAAAAAGTGTGCGCGCAATAAAAATGGCAGAAAAAATATTTTCTGCCATATAGGTTAATTCTCTAGCTTTTCAAAACGATGCCATACTTTATCTTCACCACATACATGTTTTGTGCCGTCGCTGTCAAGAACTATGTAGTCATTTACATTGATAAATGTCTTTCCGCGGCGGTGCGATATATATGGGCACATTATCCGGCCGTCAGGGAAAGTAACTTTTAAAATATGCTCAACAATAATCCATCCTTTGGTAACAACATCAGAAAAAAGCTCAAACCCGTCTTCCAGGTTTTTGTCCGTTTCATATTTTACAACTTCGCATTCCAGGGCAGTACGTCTACATTTCATAATTTAACCTCATTTCTGCGCTGCATATTTATATCGTGCATTACTATTCCTGTGCTTGTAAATAGTAATATTATTAAGAGGTTTGTGCCGCAGTGCTGGCACAAACGATATATAGATAGTTTATAAGAATTTTGTCCGATAGTCAATGTTTTTTGCGTGATTTCTAGGATAACCGCATAAAAAGTAAATGCTGCTGCCCGGGAAACAGGCGTTTTAATTGGCCGGTTTCGTATTAAGTAAGCGGAGCCCTTTCGGGTAGTGGTTTTTCAAAATACCATTTTGCGCTTTGCCCCATCCAAGAGAAATACCCTGATAGCACACAAGTGTCCAGGAATGGAAGGCAGCGCTGCAGGGAATCGTTTCCCCATGCAAATATCGGACGGCAGTTTCATAGCTGCAATCTGTGCATTGCGTGCAATTTTTTTTGGAAAGCGCCATTGCAAGGGCGTGGGAAGGTTCAAAACGGTTTTTCTTACGGGTGCCAAGATGGAGGCCAGCGCGCATCGTCTTCAGCCCCTCCAAGGAAGGTGTTACTTTAGGGATTAGGTAAAGTTCCTCTCCAAAATATTGGAATGTGTTATGACCGCTTAGGAATTTAACAGCCGAATAGCCTTCTTCTGTATCAGAAGGCAGGATAATAAATTGCTTTACAAAATCCAGATAGCCGGATATTTCGGGCTGTCTGTTTTTTTTATGTGAAGCGTTTTGCCCTGTCCTTTTTCTGTTGTTTTGCTGTTTGCCATAAGGGGATTCCTGGCTAGGCGGCAAGATCGTTCCAGCCTTTTTAAGCCTTGCAGCAAAATGGCCTTCCCCTTTGAGCTTATGTGGCCAAAGACGGAGGGTTTTGGCAATTTCGCTGGATTTTGTATCGGTAAACTGTGGCATTCCGCTTTCCAGCCCACAGTTTACTGGCAGGAAATCTTTCCAGTCTTCTAAAATATAATCCGGGTGCGCAGAAAGGAACCATGTGATTATCTGTTCATCTTCTTCTGGGGCAAAAGTACAAGTAGAATAAATAATAAAGCCACCAGGGGACAGCATTTGGTCGGCGCATTCTAAAATCATCTGTTGGCGTTCCCTGCAAATTGCTACTTGTTTTAAGGACCACTCCTTTTTAGCATTCTCATCTTTTCGGAACATCCCTTCTCCGGAACATGGGGCGTCAACAATGATTTTGTGGAAGAAAAGCGGAAACCGCCGTGCCATTTTATCGGGTGGTTCATTGCATACAATACAGTTTACGGCTCCAAAACGTTCTATATTCTGTGAAAGTATTTTAGCCCTGGAAGGGGAGATTTCATTAGAAACAAGAAGCCCCTTTCCCATAAGGCGCCCGGCAATTTGTGTTGATTTGCCGCCAGGGGCAGCACAGAGGTCGCATATGATATCTCCAGGCTCTGGAGCCGCTAAGCTGGCTACAGACATTGCGCTTGGCTCCTGGATATAATATGCCCCGCCTTCATGGAGCGGATGTTTCCCAGGGCGCTCTTTTGCCTCAGCATAATAGCCCTCCCTTGCCCAGGCAACAGGGGCCAGGGTGAAGGGAAGGTTTTTAGCGGAAAGAGGAGCGTTGAATTTCAAGGGGTTTATCCGTAAGCCATATGCTGGGGGCTGATTTTGGCTTTCAAAGAAGCTGTCAGCCTCTTCTCCAAGCATCTGATATATCCGGTCGGTAAAATCTTTTGGGAAATCCATTGGTAATCGCTGCCTTCCTGTTACAATAAATCAATTATGTCTACATTATCACCAGTAATGCCAACATGTGCGCCATCTTTTGCTTCACTGGTGTCTTTATGTGCTACAAGCCATTTGTTTAAAGCCCAGAGCAGCTTGTCCTCATCATTTTTGATAGTGATGTCAGGCTTTGCTTCATTTGTCCCTTTCGGAAGGACAATAATTACACGGAAGCCCTCGCCTTTCTTTGCACTGCAAGGGGCATAGTGGAGAGTTGTTGCATATAATTCAACGGCTGTCCCTTTTGGGCAGAGGAATGCTTCTGTATTGGAAGAGTCAATCTGCCCATTTATAATATCCTGCTGGCGTGCCACAAGCAGGACTACGTCGTCTGCTGCAATGTCTACTTCGCTGTCTCTGTGGTACTCAAAACAGTTAAGCTTTGTGTTTGTCCCGTTACAATAGCCAACCTGGATTGGCATACCGCCATAACAGTTGCTGGAAAGTTCGGCAAAGACAGGTTCGGATTCTAGTATATCCACAGAAGGGACATAAATAACAGAATCAGAAGGCTTTTCAGAATTAGCTTCCAAAGTGCTTAAAAGACTGGAAAAATCGTAGCCTTCCACTACTTTCCCATAGGTGGCAAATTCCTTGTCAAATACGGATTGAATTTTCATATCTTACCTCATTTCTGCGTGGCCAGAGGTGCTGACGCCTGCGTTTTTTTATTATAGTAACAGTATATCACAGTTTTTTAGAATTGTCGCCGTCTTGTTGTAATATAGGAAAAATAAAGGTATAATAAAAAGATGGAATAGTAAGGGAGGTAGCAAATGCGGGTTGCGTTAGGACAGCTTGATATGGTATGGGAAGATAAGGTGTGTTCCTATAGGAAAGCGGAAGGGATGGCAAAAGAAGCAGCAGCGGCGGAGTGTGATGTTATTATTTTTCCGGAAATGTCATTTACCGGTTTTTCTATGAACCTCGATAAAATCGGGGAACCGTTGCACCATTCCCAGACAGTGGAACAGATGCAAAAGCTGGCAAAAAAACTTGGTATTGCAGTAGCATTTGGCTGGGCGGCTTTGGGCATGGAAGCAGGGGAAAAGGGGACAAACCGTTTTACTTTAGTAGGATCGTCTGGTAAAATAATTGCAGATTATGCGAAACTGCATCCATTTTCATACGGGCAGGAGGATCTTTATTTTGCAAAGGGGAATGAAATTATTACTGTACCGTTTTTGGGAAGGGAAGTCGGCTTGTTTATTTGTTATGACTTGCGGTTTCCTGAGATATTTCAGGTGGCGGCAAGGAAGGCGGATATATTTTTTATCATTGCCAATTGGCCTTCGGTGCGTAGCGCCCATTGGGAGACGCTGCTCCGTGCCAGGGCGGTTGAAACGCAGTCTTACGTTGTTGGGGTGAATTGTGTTGGAAAACGGGATGGCATGGTTTATTCTGGCGAAAGTATGGCTGTGGATTCCCTTGGAAATATTCTTGGGAAGATTTCTAATAAAGAAGGGGTGCTGGTTTGTGATTTGGATGACCGTGCATGGCGTTTGCGCCGGAAGTTTGCAACTGCTGCAGACAGAAGGGAAGATTTGTATAGGAAATATTTTGACGTTCTGCATTAAGATGTAAACACGCTGAACTGGCATGTTGGGAATAAGGAGATAAAAATGAGACAATATGAGTTAGCAATTCGGATTGCCCAGATTCATCATCTGGTAGACGAAAGAAAATATAAAAAAGCATTGGCCGTAATCCAGACATTGGATGTACGGCAGGTACGGGCGTTAAGCGATTTAAAAGTATTTGCAGAGGTATATACCAAGACAGAACAGTATGACGCAGCAAAAGCAATGTATTTGCGGATATGCAGGAGTTCAAAGACAAGAAGGGCGCTGCACCGTCTGGTATACCTTTCTATCCGTACAAATTCGTTGGAGGATGCGGAGGCATATTTCCAGGAATATATGCGGATGAACCCAAGCACGCGGGATGCTTTAATCTTGCGGTATCGGATTGATAAAGCTTCAGGCGTGCCGATTGGGAAATTAATTGAAATACTGCAAGAATTGAAACAGGAAGAATATATTGAAGAATGGGCATATGAGCTGGCAAAACTTTACCACCGTGCCGGACGGCGGGATGAATGTATGGAAGAGTGTAAGGATATTATGCTCTGGTTCGGAAGCGGTGAGATTGTAGAACGTGCTAAAATATTAATGGATCATCTGAAAGAGAAGGATCCAATCCCTTATTATGATGATAAGGACTTCACTATGCCGAAAAAAGAAGCGCCAAATCCTTATGATACCGGTTCCCTGCCTGACCTGAATGAATTTATCAAAGAGCGTAAGGCTTTGAAACGTGAGGAACGTAAGGCAAGAAGGGCGGCAGGCAGTTATGTGGTAGATGAGGGAAAAAAGACTAATAGAGAGGAAGATTCCTATAGTAAAGAAAAGGAAGGACCTGTGAAACATGACAAAGGACAGGAGGTATCTGACACAGAATTTATTGATGATTATGAGGAAGATGATTTTGAGAAGGATTTGGTTTTGCCACAGGCTGCAATCCAGAAGCTGTCCGGCTTATTAAAGTTTGGAAGAAAGGAAGAAGGGAAATCTGATAAAATTGAACTTCCGGAGAAGGATAAGGAGGATTTAGGGCAGAAGCCAGAGCCGAAAGAAAGGGAAGCGGACTTTTTGGTGCGGCAACAGGAAGGGACAGAAGGACAAGAAGCTGCCAGATGGGAAAAAGAGCCACAGGAGGAAAGGAAAGAAGCAAGGCAAAAAGAAAAACTCCAGGAAAGGGAAGAGGAGGAAGAGGAGAAAGCTGATAAGAAGGAAGAACTGCAAGTGCGGAAAAAGGCAGAATCCCAATTGGAGCCGCTGGATCAGGGGCAGGGAAGCCTGGGGCAGGAAGGGAAGGCTTCTGCAGCAGGGCAGGAAACGGATCATGTAAAGAAGAAGGTTCCAAAGAAAAAAAAGGCAGAATATGTTCCACATTCGCAGTCAGGAACAGGGATTACACAGGATCTTGCGCGGGAGATTACTGCTATCTATGAAATGGAGCAGCAAAACCAGTTAAAGGAAAAGGAAGTAAAAGTAATAAAGGAAAAAACAGATAGTAAGAAAGCAAGGCAACAGGCAGGGCAGGAGGCAGATGGGAGAAAAGCGGCGGTAAATGCGCCAAATGATGGGGAGAAAGCCGTTACGAAGCCTGTAAAGCGTACGCGGGCCGCAACAGGGAATCCAAAGGATAAAACAAATATTGCCACAAATCTTGTTGACCGTATGACCCAGGCGATCCAAAAGAGTGCATCAAAGTCGTACATACCAATTGATATTGAAGAAATAAGGGGGGATGCAGTTGCACGGAGGCCGGGATTATTGCCGGGTGGAAAAGAAGCCGCGCCTCAAGGAAAGGCAGAGGCGGAGAAAGCAAAGGTTTCATCAACTGCAGCTTTGGAAAAGGAAGTGGAAGGATATCAGGCAGTAAAACGTCAGGATGAAGATGTTCCAGAGAAACAGCCACAGAACGAAACAGAGCTTCTGAAAAATCTTTTAGAGGAAGAAATTCAGGATCCGGAACGTTTACAGGAGATAGAGGATTCAGAAATTATAGAAGAATTAGAAGAAGCCATGGGAGAGGAAGAGCCAGAAGATACAGAAGAACCGGAAGAAACCGTGGAAGAAGAGCCGGAAGCTTTAGAAGAACAGGAAGAAACCATGGAAAATGTGCTGGAAGCTACAGAAGAACCAGAAGAAACCGCGGAGGAAGAAGAGACGGAAGCTGCGGAAGAACCAGAAGAAACCGTGGAGGAAGAAGAAACGGAAGCTGTGGAAGAACCAGAAGAAACCGCGGAGAAAGAAGAGACGGAAGCTGTGGAAGAGCCAGAAGAGGCCATGGAGGAAGAGCCGGAAGTTATAGAAGAACCGGAAGAAGCTGCGGAGGAAGAAGAGCTGGAAGATTTGGAGGAACTAGAGGAAGAGCCGGAAAGAAGGGAGGAAGTTTCTGCTGCAACAGAGAACACAAAGGATTTGGCAGAGGAAATTGAGGCAGTAAAGGCGGCAACTTCTGTATTGAAGGATTACCATGCGCCGGAAATTCCGGTAATTGAGACAGATTATAATGAGATGCCGCAGATTACTTATGAGGATTTGCCGACTACTCGGGCATTGCAGCAATCTTTCCAAGATGTTTTAAGATTGATTGAAGGGGAGCTAGACCCATCACATTTCGTTTTGATGGGGGAAGGAACAGAGCGGATTGTTGGAGTTTCAAAGAAAATAGTCCATGTAATGAAAGTGTCGGGTTATCTTTCCGTTGGCAGGATTGCAAAAATACGTGCTAGCCAGTTAAATAAAATGGATTTAATTAGTTTCCGAAAAGAACTGAAAGGGAACTGTCTGCTGATAGAAGAAGCCTCCGACTTATTGTTCCCTACAATTACTAAGATATTTTCTATAATGGAAGAGTATTACGGGAATTTTGTTGTAATTTTATCAGATGAAGGGACAACACTTGACCAGTTATTCCGTTTTGTTCCGGTGTTAGCAAAGAGGTTTAAATATATTATTGACATTACAAAGTATGCAAAAAAGGACTATGAATAGGGATTTTTCACTTGGCAATTTGTGCCTGCGCGCTGCTTGGCACAATGTTGCTTTATGCGAGAAGACAGCGCAGAAATGGGGATTTTTATGAATAAAGATTCAAACATAGTAATTAATGTAATTGGGCATACTAACCCGGATACAGATTCACTTTGTTCGGCAATTGCCTATGCTTATCTGAAACGGAAAGTGACAGGCGGCCATTATGTGGCAAAGCGGGCAGGGCAGATTAATGCAGAAAGTAAGTTTGTATTGGATTATTTTCAGGCGGAGATTCCGGATTACCTGGGGGATGTGCGTACACAGGTTATGGATATTGATGTAAACCGTGTAAAAGGGGTTACGGAAAACATCTCTATAAAAGCTGCGTGGAAAGTAATGCAGGAAGGGGGTTGGCAGACGCTTCCGGTAGTGTCTAATTCGGGGAGGCTGAAAGGCTTGCTTACCATTGAGGATATAGCAAAGTCCTATATGGACATTTACGACAGCAGGGTAATTTCAAATTCCCGGACGCCATTCCAGAATATTGTTGAAACTTTGGATGGGGAGATGCTATATGGAAACCCAGAGGAAAGCGTCCAGTCAGGGAAATGCCTGATTGCCGCTGCAAACCCTGATTTGATGGAGAGTTATATTGAAGAAGATGATATTGTTATTTTAGGAAACCGGTATGAGTCCCAGCTTTGCGCGATTGAGATGGGGGCAAAATGCATTATTGTCTGTGATGGGGCGAAAGTATCTTTTACAATTGGGAGACTGGCGGAAAACCGTAATTGTTTTATTATACAGACGCCATATGACACATTCACGGTGTCCCGTTTGATTAACCAGAGCATTCCGATTGGTTATTTTATGAAAAGGGAAAAGCTTATTACATTTGGCCTTGGGGAAGCCCTGGATGATATCCGGGATACAATGGCTAAAAAAAGATACCGGGATTTTCCGGTATTGGACTGGAATGGAAATTATTTTGGGATGATATCCAGGAGGAACCTGTTAGGGGCGCGTAAAAAGAAAGTTGTAATGGTAGACCATAATGAGCCGACTCAGGCGGTATATGGTATTGAGGAAGCCCAGATTCTTGAGATTATTGACCATCATAGGATCGGAAGCATTGAGACAGTAGGGCCGGTGTATTTCCGTAACCAGCCGCTTGGCTGTACAGCAACAATTGTCTATCAGATGTACCAGGAGCTTGCGGTTGAGATTCCTCCTAAAATTGCAGGACTGTTGTGTTCTGCAATTTTATCAGATACTTTGATTTTCCGTTCTCCTACCTGTACAAAGGTAGACCAGGATGCAGCAGAGAAGCTTGCAAAAATAGCAGGCTTGGAGCCGCAAGAATATGCAGCAAAGATGTTCCAGGCTGGAAGCAACCTTTCAGTTAAGTCCCCGGGGGAGATTTTTTACCAGGATTTCAAAAAGTTTGAATTTGATGAAGTGACTCTTGGCGTAGCTCAGATTAATTCAATGACGGCAAATGAATTAGAGTTAATCCATGATAAAATGGTTCCATACCTGCCAAAGGCATTATCAGAGCATAAAATAGACATGATTTATTTTATGCTGACAAATATTATGGAAGAAGAAACAGAGCTTCTGTGTGAAGGGGATGGGGCAAAGGAGCTTGCGTTAAAGGCATTTTTCCTACCACAGGATACTGGGCATATTGTTTTACACCATGTTGTTTCAAGGAAAAAGCAGGTAATCCCAGCATTGATGACTGCATTGCAGGAGTAACAAGAGCAAGCAGGGCAATAGCATTTACTTTTTTGAAGGGAATTGATATACTATAGCATGTTTGGGAATAAAAAGGTGAAAGAAAAAAGAGGAAAGGATAATATGCAAACACATATCTTTCACCCGTTGTGTTTGCGCCTTATATGAAAATGCAAGCATTTTCGTTTGAGGCTTGGTACAAATTATGAGTGAAATTGAAAATTGCAGCCATGACTGTTCGAGCTGTTCTGCAGACTGCTCCAGCCGTGATCCAAAAAGTTTTTTGGAGAAACCACATGCAAAGAGTACAATCCGAAAGGTAATTGGGATTGTCAGCGGAAAAGGGGGCGTAGGGAAATCTATGGTATCTTCTATGCTTGCTGTCCAGTTCCAGAGGAAGGGATACCATACTGCTATATTAGATGCTGACATTACAGGACCTTCGATTCCAAAAGCGTTTGGGATTACAGGGCGTGCTACAGGTAATGAAGATGGCATTTACCCTGTTGTCTCTAAAACCGGCATCCAGACGATGTCTGTAAACCTGCTTTTAGAGGATGCGACAGATCCAGTTATCTGGAGGGGGCCGGTAATTGCAGGTACGGTAAAGCAGTTTTGGCAGGAGGTAATCTGGTCAGATGTTGATTGTATGTTTGTCGATATGCCGCCAGGGACAGGAGATGTCCCGTTAACAGTTTTCCAGGCGATTCCAGTTGATGGAATTATAGTGGTAACTTCTCCACAGGAACTGGTTTCCATGATTGTTGGGAAGGCTGTCAAAATGGCGCAGATGATGGAGGTTCCAGTGCTTGGGATTGTAGAAAATATGAGTTATGCAGAATGCCCAGGCTGTGGGGAGCGGATTGAGATTTTTGGGAAGAGCCATGTGGATGAGGTTGCGGCACAGTATAGCTTGCCAGTGCTTGGGAAAATCCCGATGGCCCCTGCAATTGCAGCAGCAAGCGATGCCGGTGATATTGAAAGCTTGGAAGGCGACTGGCTTAACGCAGCTGTAAAGGCGGTAGAGGAAGTGGCTTCTTCGGCATCCTCGTAATAACAAATTTTGGACGGTTTCATACAAAAAGGCAGGGAAAATATTATGTTAGATTAACATGGTATTTTCCCTGTTTTTTATAGTGATAGGAAATTGCGCTGTAACGTAGTGGTTCACAGGGGAATGCGCAGGCATTCCCCTTTTTTATGAGTTAATGGAAGAGACAAAAAATATTATGCTGGTTGTTCTATTTGTATGGTTATGGTGAATATAGATAGGGTAAGGCTTAGGAACTGTTAATAAATTACTCATGACAATCACTTGTCTAAATGTCCATCTACGACATCAGAAAATCTTGACATAGCCCACTATGCCTGCGATTTTCTTCTTTGTAGCTGAACATTTATACGGCGTTCTTGTCACAAGTAATTTTTTAACAGTTCCTTAGTGCCAAAGGGATAACCCCTTTAATAATCTGAATAGGAGAGAATAGGAGGGATTGTAGGGATATGAACCAATATGAAAGAATTGTATCATACATATATCAGTACCAACGGAATGAAAAGGGGGCCAATGTAGGGTATGTAAGGCTTGAAAAGAGGGGAAGCCAATGTAGGATATCGGTACAGATGCGCCCAATGCCATTTAGGAATCTGCCAAAGGTCTACCTATACCGCCAGCTTGAAAATGGGATTGATACAGTTTATGCAGGGCAGATGACAGCAAGGGGAGGAAGCATGCTGTATAAGGCCAGTACTAGCGCAGAAGGGGTTTTTGGCTCTGAACAGACAGTGGATGAGATGGATGGCATTTTTATAGAAGCAGATGGAGAAGCCTATTATGCAACTTCATGGAAAAATGATAATTTTTATCTTGGAGACAGGGGGAAACAATATGCTGCCCCTGAAACACAAGACATTGAAGAAAGGGAAGAAGAGGAGGGGCAGGAAGAAATATCTATAGGACGTCAGGCTGAGGGAATGGAGGATGCAGAAAAGCAGGAAGACGTTATGCCAGTAACAGGACATATAGAAGAGGCGGAAGAGGAAGAAAAGGCAGGGCAGGCTTTGCCATTGCAGGAAGTTTTGACAAAGGGCAGTGAAGTCCCGGAAGAGACAGAGGTAGTTAATACGGAAAATAGCACCCCAAAAGCAGAAACAACAGAAAGTGATATGCAGATGCAGTCTATTTGCGGTATTTGCCCTTTTAAACGGAAGATGTATGACTATGGGAAAAAAATCCTTATGACGTTCCCGTCAATGAAGCCGTTCCAGCCAGGTGTGGCAAAAGCCTGTGTGCGTATGGAACTGCAGGATATTGGCTGCCTGCCGATTGCATCGTGGTCCTTGTCTGGAAACCGTTTTTTGTTACATGGATATTACTGTTACCGTCATCTTTTGTTTGCACAGATGGAGGATGGCAGGTATGTATTGGGAGTTCCGGGGATATATAGTGACAGGGAAAGGAAAAATGCCTGCCGGTTTGGTTTTTCTGATTTTCAGTCAATCGGTGACTTTGGGATGCAGCAAGGAGCTTTTGGATATTGGCTTTTAGGGCTTCCGGAAGAAAATCAGAGATTCTCATCTAAGTAGGAAAAAAGTAGATGATCCGTCCATGTTCCTTGGATTTCTGCATATTTTTGCAAATAGCCTTCTTTCACAAAACCTAGCCTGGTAAGGAGGCGGATGGAAGAAAGGTTATCTGGCTGTACATATGCTTCCAGCCTATGAAGCTTAATTTCTTTCATAACAAGGGGAATGAGCAGGGCAAGCGCCTCCTGCATATAGCCGAAGTGGCAGTACTCTTTGCCAAGTTTATAACCAATCATGCATTTTTGGAATGCGCCGTGCTCAATGTTGCTGAAACATATAGTGCCTGTAGGGATATCTTGCGTTTCCTGTAAAAAAATCCAGTAACGTAAATAGGAAAGCTTTAAAAAAGCATTGTATTCACAGAGCAGGTTGGAATGATGGAAATCTACTGTATAAAAGCTGTTTGGGTGCAGTGGTTCAAAAGGCTCCAGAAACTGCTTATTTCTCCGGTAAAACTGGCATACTGCAGCAGCATATTCCGGCCTGAGTACCTTTAAAACCAGGCGGCTGGTTTCGTAAGTAAATTGCATAAAGACTCTCTCCTTGCATTTCTGTTTTAGATTCGTTACACTATTATACAATAAAACAGAAATGAGGAAAAGTATGAAAAAACAGGTTGAGTGGACAAGTGATGATATAAAATATATGAAAGAGGCATTAAAACAGGCTAAAAAAGCAGAAAAAATAGAGGAAGTGCCGATTGGCTGTGTGATTGTATACCAAGGCGCAGTTATAAGCCGTGGGTATAATAGACGTAATATACAGGCAAGCGCTTTGGCACATGCAGAGATTTTGGCGATTCAGAAAGCAAGCAAAAAAATTGGCGATTGGCGGCTGGAGGAATGTACAATGTATGTTACTTTGGAGCCGTGCCCTATGTGCGCCGGGGCAATTGTCCAGGCAAGGATTCCGAAAGTAGTGATTGGCGCAATGAATCCAAAGGCGGGATGCGCCGGCAGCATTTTAAATCTTTTACAAGAAAGCCGTTTTAACCATCAGGTTGAGACAGTATGTGGTGTTTTAGAGGAGGAGTGCCAGGTTTTGATGAAAGATTTTTTTAAAAGTCTCCGGGAGAAAAAGAAGAAATAGTTGAAAATTAGACGCTGATAGGGTATTATATTCCATGAGCGTCTGTTTTTACTATATAGGAAATTACGCTGTAGCGCACCAGCGCAGGCGGCGTGGTTTTTAATCTATGCAGGACGCCCTGAAATTAAGAAATGGTGGTAAAAGCAGTGGTGCGTTATGCAGAAAATGTTCTGCAAAAATATATATAACCCGAAAGGAGAACAAGCATTATGAAAATTATTATGTTAGGAGCGCCTGGCGCAGGCAAAGGGACACATGCAAAGGGGATTGTTGAGAAGTATCAAATCCCAACCATTTCAACAGGGGATATTTTCCGTCAGAATATCAAAGATGGCACAGAGCTTGGAAAGAAAGCAAAGAGCTATATGGATGCTGGCGATTTGGTGCCGGATGAACTGGTATGTGATTTAGTTGTTGACCGCCTGGAAAAGGATGACTGTAAAAACGGTTATATTTTAGACGGGTTCCCAAGGACAATTCCACAGGCGGAAGCCCTGACGGCAGCTTTAAAGGAGAAAGGGACAGCGATAGACTTTGCGCTTGATATTGAAATGTCAGACGATGCCATTGTAGAGCGTATGGCTGGAAGGCGTGTCTGTGCAAAATGCGGGGCAACATTCCATGCTGTGAATATTCCTCCGAAGAAGGAAGGGATTTGTGATAATTGCGGCGGCGAGCTGCAGCTCCGTGATGATGACAAGCCAGAAACTGTTAAAAAGAGGCTTTCTGTTTACCATGAGCAGACAGCTCCATTAATTGAGTATTACAAGAATCAGGGGATTCTTCATGAAATTGACGGTTCCCTTGGTTTAGAAGGAACTGCAGAAGCAATCAGCAAAGTTCTTAATGCATAAGAATATAAAGAGAAAGAGGGCATATTATGTCGGTTACAATTAAATCAGAACATGAAATTGAATTGATGAGAGAAGCAGGTCGGATTCTTTCTATTGTCCATGATGAAATGGGGAAAATTATCCGCCCGGGGATCAGTACGATGGATATTAACCGGAAAGGGGAAGAGGTAATCAGAAGCTTTGGATGTATTCCTTCCTTTTTAAATTATCAGGGGTATCCGGCATCCATTTGTGTTTCTGTAAATGATGAGGTAGTGCATGGGATTCCTGATAAGCGCCATATACTAAAAGAAGGTGATATTGTCAGCCTGGATGCGGGCGTGATTTATAAAGGATATCAATCTGATGCCGCCCGCACGCATGCAGTTGGGAAAATTTCAGAGGAAGACCAGAGGCTGATTGATGTTACAAAACAAAGTTTCTTTGAAGGGGTAAAATACGCAAGAGCCGGAAATCATTTATTTGATATTTCAAAGACAATTCAGGATTTTGTGGAAGACAATGGATATTCTGTTGTCAGGGATTTAGTTGGGCATGGCATTGGCAGGAAGCTGCATGAGGAGCCGCAGGTTCCAAACTTTAAGCCGATTGGAAGAGGGATGAAGCTCCGGGTTGGCATGACTTTGGCAATTGAGCCAATGGTAAATGCAGGGGCATATGATGTGTGGATGTTAGAGGATGATTGGACTGTTGTAACTAAGGACTCTACAAAATCGGCACATTATGAAAATACGGTTCTGATTACTGATGGCGAACCGGAGCTTCTTTCTTATAATAAAGACTTGCTGTAAAGTACTGCGAATAGAAATGAATGGAGGGAAATATGTCTAAAGAAGATGTAATTGAAATTGAAGGTATCGTAGTGGAAAAGCTTCCAAATGCGATGTTTAAAGTGGAATTGGAGAATGGGCATCAAGTGCTGGCACATATCAGCGGCAAATTGAGGAAAAATTTTATCCGTATCCTGCCGGGTGATACAGTGACGATGGAAATGTCCCCATACGATTTGACAAAAGGACGTATTACATGGAGAGATAAATAATAATGTATATATAGGCTGTAACGTATAGTGTCAGCCTTGATATCAGGTAGTTTGGCGAAGTATATTTTTTCGGTGCTGTTGCAGTCCTTGGACAGTTCCTTGCGGAGAAATATACTTCGCCAAACTGTATTTCGGATGTTAGAGTCTTGTTTCTCCATGTGTCCTATCATTTTCTATTCTGTGTCTATTCACAAACAATTCCAAAAAATAGTTTAATCAGCGTTTTATAGCGGAGTTCATCTTTTTTGACAGGCGATGTAAGCCATTTTTTGAGGTGGTTCTGTCCGTTTTTTGTTATCGTATAACTATGTATGTTTCTTTTATTTTCGTTTACTTCTCTTTTCGTAGCCAACCCACGGTTAACTAAATCGCATTATATATCAGAATGTTAGGTAAGTGAAGAATTTAGATTATTTATGGTAAGAAAACTCCCTCCGCTATTTTTGGAAAAGGATGCATCAGAATCTGTTTAAAAAGCGTCATTATTAGTAGAAGCATATTTTTTAACAGTTCTTTACAGGAAGGAGGGCATGGGATATGGCAGGCAAAAAAATATGGAACTTTGTGGCAGCAGTAGTTGGTGGTTTAGCAGTCATTGGCGTGGCGGCATGGCAGTATAATGGGCAGCAGGATACTATAGATTGGGAGAAGGTGACGGATTATCCAGCAAAGAAGGCAGGTGAAAAGAAAAAAGTGGGAGAAGAAAAGGATATTTTACAATTGCAGAAGGTACGCTATCCTAAAAAAGACCGATGGGTAAGTGTTGATAAAGCATATCTGAAAAATCTGAAGCCTTTTTACCAAAAATCTATGAGCAGCCTTTTCCTTGGCAAAGAAGGGGAAAATTGTGTTTATTCCCCAGTAAATCTATACCTTAGCTTGGCAATGCTTGCGGAAATGACGGATGGTAAGACAAAAAGCCAGCTTTTGGATGCGTTGGGGCAGAAAGAGATTAAAAAAATTAGGGAGCAGAGTAAGTTGATTTGGGATAGTGTATATATGGATTATGGGATTTCAGAATGTATTTTGGGCAATTCTATCTGGTTGAACCAGGATGTCCCTTACCAAAAAGAAGTCTTGGATACATTGGCAAAACAGTATTATACAGAAAGTTACCAAGGATTAATGGGGGCAGGGATGGATCAGAACATTCAGGATTGGGTGAATGATATAACAAAAAATATATTGGAAGAAGAGGCAGGAGAAATTAAATCAACACCAGAAATGGCATTTATCCTGATGTCGGCAGCGTATTTTTATGACCAGTGGGCAGAGCCTTTTGACAATATAGCGACAAAGAAAAATATTTTTATAAATGCAGATGGGGATAAGTCAGAATGTGATTTTATGAATCGGACAGAACGTGGAGGCGTATATAAGACAGAACGTTTCCAGTCAACTTACCTGGAATTTGAAGGCGGCAGTAATATGTTTTTATTTTTACCAGAAAAAGACGTTACTCTGGAAGATTTGTTCAGGAAGGATATGGAAGAGATATTGCATATTGCGTCTAATTTTGGGATAGGGTTTGAAGAAGGCGGCGTTTCCTTATCACTGCCTAAATTTTCAATGAGCAGTAACCTGGATTTAATTCCAGTGATGGAAAGTATGGGAATAAAAGATTTGTTTAAAAAGGACGAAGCTGATTTTACAAAGCTGATTGGAAAAGAGGATAAGAACTGCCCTCCAGTCTTTGTTAATAAAATGAAGCAGGCATCTAATGCAACAGTAGATGAAGAAGGATGTTATGTGGCTTCTTTTACAGAGACAGAAGTATTGATGGGAGCAGCAGGATTTAAAAAAATATTTAAAATCGTCTGTGACCATCCGTTTTTCTTTGTAATAAGTGATAACAATGGAATCCCTGTTTTTGCGGGGGCGGTAAATCAACTCTAAGAGTATTGCCTAAAGCGTGTTTGGAAATTCATTCCAGGAACTTTTCGTTCCTTACAATCTGCACTCTATGCTTTGCACTATATTTGCCCTGAATTTATTCACTCTAGCCCGCTGCACCTCCTAAATTTGAGTCAAATCTCCCACAAAGTGTGAAGCACATCTTGAAAAAGCAATTTTCAAACACGCTCTAGGAAATTAAAGTAAATGTTATATAATATGGTTTACAAAGTAAACTGAATGTTATATAATGTGGTTTACAAAGTAAATCATATTTATGCCCGTATTATGCAGGCAAAAAGGAGGAAGTAAAAATGAAGATGAGACAGTTGGCGGCGGGTGTGCTTTGCATTTGCCTATTGGTATGTGCTTTTAGTACGGCAACGGGAAAAAAGGCTTTAGTGGAGGCATCATTTACAGGTGATTTTGCGGATGGTTTAGCAGATGTGCATTTGCATATTGCAAAGAGCGGCAATCAATATCGTGCAGTTTATGAACATTTTCGGTTATGTATGATGGATGATTTGAAAGGTACTGTAAAAAAGGGAGTTTTAACATTAAAGGGGTTAGACCCTGCGGGAAAACCAATAACGCTTACAGTATCCCGTAAAGGCAATAAGAGGATTTTAAATTTTAAGAAAACGACGTGGCAGCATTTTACGCAAGGGAAAAAAGTTTTATTAAAAAAGGTATGTAGGAGCGAGTAATAAGTCAGAATTTTTGTTTGACATAGCTTGCAGTGTGTTGTATTTTATAGGTATTAGAGTATTTTCGTTTAAAAAATCGGTAATAAACTTAGAAGAAACGAGGTAAGCAGATGCTGCATGAACTAGAAGTAATTTTGCATGCAATTGTAAATTTTACAATTATTATGCTGGAACTGATGGGCGTATTTATTATAGGTGTATCAGGAATTAAGGGGTTTTATAATTATGTCAGGCATCGGCCAGAGGTAAAGCTTTCCCTTGCAAAGGGGCTTGCAATGGCACTGGAGTTTAAGATGGGAAGCGAGATCCTACGTACTGTTGTGGTCAGGGAATGGGAGGAGATTGCAACAGTAGCAGGAATTATTGTATTGCGTGCGGCTCTGGCGTTCCTTATTCATTGGGAGATTAAGGAAGAGGAAAAGCTGGAGCATCTTTAATGCCCGTATACGCAACGAGTTGCATGCATCGGGTGTTGGTTTTAAGAAGTGGCGAAAATTGGGGGAATGCATATGTCGGTAAAACATGCACTGGGCTATCAGAATTATGAAGCAATGATGAAAAACCAAATATTTTATATTGATAAGACAAATTTTATCCGTGAGTGGTGGGATTATGCCGATATGGTAACATTGATTACACGTCCCCGCAGGTTTGGGAAAACGCTCAACATGAGCACGGTAGAATGCTTTTTTTCCAATAAATACAATGACAGAAGCGATTTATTTGAAGGGAAAAAGGTTTGGGAAGATAAGGGACTGAGAGAATTACAGGGGGCATATCCGGTTATTTCTATGAGTTTTGCAGGTGCTAAGTCAGGATATAATAAAGAAATGGGCAGTGAGATAAGGCTTGACAGTATAGGGGCAATGAAGATAGCAGTAAAAAAGATAATTGCCAGCATATATAGAAGTTTCAAGGAGATTATGAAATCGGAGCAGTTGTTCGATGACGACGACAGGGAATATTTTGCATCAGTAAAGAAAGATATGGCAGATGAAACTGCAGCAACTGCTATTAGTATGCTTAGTATGTATCTTGAAAAATATTATGGGAAAAAAGCTATTATTCTTCTGGATGAGTATGATACGCCGATGCAGGAAGCATGGATTTATGGATACTGGGAGGAAGCTTCTGCTTTTTTTAAAAATTTTTTTGTGAATACCTTTAAAGAAAATGAAGGTATGGAACGTGGGCTTATCACAGGGATAACAAGGATATCAAAGGAATCCATTTTCTCGGAACTAAATAATCTTAAAGTAGTAACAACCACCTCGGATAAATATGCTTCATGCTTTGGGTTTGCGGAAGAGGAAGTTTTTCAGGCTCTTGAAGATTCAGGCTTTGGTGCGCATAAAGAGGGCGTAAAAAAATGGTATGATGGTTTTACATTTGGGAAATATACGGATATTTACAATCCGTGGTCGATTACATCTTTTATGGAAAATAATGCAGAATATGAAGCATATTGGGCGAATACAAGTTCTAACAATTTGGTAAGTACGCTGATACAGACAGGTGATGCCGAAGTAAAGAAAGCAGTTGGGGATTTGCTTGATGGCAAGAACATTGTAGCGCCAATTGATGAGCAAATTGTATTTAATCAGTTAAATGGGAATACGAATGCAATTTGGAGTTTGTTTTTGGCATCTGGTTATTTAAAAATAATAGACAGGGAACCGCTTGTGGAGAATAGGGCAGATAGCATAAACTATACATTGGCGCTTACAAATAGGGAAGTATTGTTTATGTTTCGGAATATGGTGAAAGGCTGGTTTGGAGTTGATGTGGCAGGTAGCGCTTATAATGATTTTGTCAAGGCAATGCTGCTTGATGATGTTGACTATATGAATGAATTTATGAATGAAATTGCATTGAACAGCTTTTCAAGCTTTGATATAACAAAAAGTGCAGCAGAGAATGACCATCCAGAGCGGTTTTACCATGGTTTTGTGCTTGGCCTGATGGTAGGCCTGCAGGACAGGTTTGAGATTACATCAAACCGTGAGAGTGGTTTTGGACGTTATGATATAATGCTCAAGCCTTATAATAAGGAAAAGGATGCAGCATATATATTTGAATTTAAGGTGTTTAGGCCTTCAAAGGAAATGACACTTGAGGATACCATTGCCAGCGCACATGCCCAGATCGAGGATAAACAGTATGAGGCAGCGCTGGTTGCGGCTGGTTTTTTGCCAGAAAAAATAAAGAAGTATGGGTTTGCATTCCAGGGAAAGAGATGTTTGATAGGATAGATAGTAACAGATAGTAGTTACTATTTACAGCCAATCGTAGCAGAATTTAAGTAAATAAAAAATATCTTC
>CAJUJR010000023.1 GCA_910586605.1 uncultured Lachnospiraceae bacterium
AATCCCTGACCGTCTGTTTTGTGTCCCTTAAAGACATATCTATCTAACGTATGTTTGATGAACATACGTTTTTCTTTATGCCACAAAACGGCGGAATTTCCTATAAAGTAAAGAAAAGCGACAGAGCTTTAACCCTCTGCCGCCATGTTGCCTATGCGTAAATGATTTCCTCGTTCACAATCTCCATCGCACAAGCCCGTATATTATTCATCTTCCCGACCCATTCTAAGGCGTTTTCAGCCTTTAGCTGTTCCAACCCTGCGCCTGCTTCATGCCCTCTATGAGCCGTTCAAGGCGTTCCTGCGCCTGCCTGTCAATGTCGGCAAGGTATGTATTCAGCCTGCCGCCCATTTCCTCAAAAAATGATTTTGCCATTTTGTAATTCCTCCAAATAAGATTATTCTCTCCACCTTATTATGTCTGCTGTCTTAAACACAATTTTAAGTTTTCTCCTTATCTGGGTTCATACATTATCGATTAAAATAAAAGTAAATGCTGTTGCCCTGTTTTAAATGCTTTTTTTCCTTTTGCGTACTGCTTCTGCCAGCAGAAATTCAATCTGGCCATTAATTGAACGGTAATCTTCTTCTGCCCAACGTGCCAACTCCTGCCAAAGTGTTGGCGCAAGCCGCAAAAGAACCTGCTTTTTTGCCTTTTCCTTTTCTTTCAGCTTTTTTTCCCGGTCTTTGATTTCCGCCTCTATGGCTTCCAACCTGTCAAGACGTTTTTGCAGTTCCTGTTCCTGCACCTCTAAATCCATATTTTTTTCCATAATTTTTCCTATGCCAGGGCATATTTGAAATTTCTTCTTCACGATATATTTTCAGACATGCCCTAATAAATACTGCTGCTGTTTACAACCGGCTGCGCCTCCTTATTGCCGCAAAGCACTACCATAAGGTTACTGACCATTGCCGCCTTCCTCTCTTCATCCAATGTCACAACTTCATCCTCCCCAAGCTGGTTAACCGCCATCTGTACCATGCTGACAGCACCTTCTACAATCTTTTTCCTTGCCGCGATTACTGCAGATGCCTGCTGCTTCTGAAGCATAACCGCAGCAATTTCTTCTGCATAAGATAAATGGGTAATCCTCACTTCCTCCACCTGGATTCCAGCAGCCCCTACTTTTTTCTGCAATTCCCTGCACATGCTTTCTGCGATTTCCTGGCTGCTTCCCCGCAGCGTCTTTTCCCCGCTTTCCTCGTCCTCTTCATCCGTCATTAAATCATATGGATATAACCGCGCAATTTTACGGATAATGGAATCGCACTGTGTTGATAAAAACGTTTTATAATTCTCAACGTTAAAAACTGCATCCGTTGGATTGACAACCTTCCAGATTACAACTGCCCCGATAATAATAGGGTTTCCCAAAGCATCGTTCACTTTCTGCTTCTCATTGTTTAAAGTCAGCGTTTTTAAAGAAATCTTTTTCTTTGCACTGGCTGAAGCGCTGCCGGAAGCCTGCTTTGCCGGGACTACTTGTGTTACAAATGGGTTAACATAGTAAAACCCTTCTGATTTGATTGTCCCATAATATTGCCCAAACAAAGTAAGGACAACCGCTTCATTTGGATTTACAATACGGAATCCTGAACAAAGGATAATAAGGCAGATTCCACCCACGATAGGTACTGAAATCAATATGGCCGATGCTACAGAGACCCCTTCTGCTTCCGCCAGGCAGCAGCCCGATACCAGCAGTGCAGTTAATGCTGTAAATCCCAGCAATACCAATAGCAGTACTTTCATCCCACTTTTTTTGGTAATTATTTTTTCTTCTACTTTACTATTGTTCTTTTCCATAATAACCTCCTTTTCTAGCACAGAATCCATCCGGGATATTCCCTAAAATGCCCTCTAATACATAAGTTGTATAAATGATATCATTTTGATATCACTATAATATATCCAATTATATCTTCTGTCAAGTATTTTTAAACGAATCCCAAACAATTTTTCATTCACATCCAAAAAAAAATATGTTATAATTACTTTAATCTAGTTACTATTTACGGTCTATTTCTGAAAATGTGGAATCATTGCGCTTGTACATAAGATCTTAGTTCTTTTCCAGAAATTGTCCGCGAATAGTAACTTTAACTTATTTGAATCGGAAACATGCAGCAACAGAAAGGTAGAAACGTATGAAAAAAGACAAGAAATCCAATGAAACCCAAAAAGACATCAGCCAGTCAGCACGTCTTGGCAGCATTGTCAAAGAACTCAAGCTGGTTGTCCGGAGCAGTATTGCACTATTAATTATCTTTGTCGCAGCAAATCTTTTATCCACTTGGATTAATGCAGAACAACTTGAAAGCACTATGCTCCTGAACCAGTACCGCCTTGGCTCCAAGTCACTGACTTCTGATGTGCAGTCCTATGCAGTTACTGGAAAGCAGATGTATTATGATGCTTATATGAAGGAGTTAAAGGAGGACAAAAACCGCGATATTGCCTGGGAAGGCCTAAAAAAGAACAAAATTACAGATGAGGAATGGGACACTCTGGAAAAAATTGCGGAATTGTCAAACGGCCTTGTACCGATTGAAGAGGACGCCATCAAATTTGCAGAAGCTGGGGATACTTCAAGGGCAACTGCCTTGGTATTTGGTGAAGCGTATGAAAATACCATCCAGCAGATTAACGAATTGACCACGAATGGGATTAATGCCATCCAAGAACGGGAAAGCAGGCTTAGCAAGCTGTTCAACACTATTATGATTGTCAGCCAGATTCTATTTATCTTCTCCTTTGCCTACATCGTTATTATTGTCATCCGTACCGTCAAATTTTCTAAAAAAGAATTGTTATCTCCGATTATCAAGGTATCCGAACAGATTACAGAACTGGCGCAGGGCAATTTACATACAGAAAATGACATGAAGGAAGATGGAAGCGAAGTCGGGAAAATGGTTACTGCCATTTCATTTATGAAAAAAAATTACTCCAATATGATTTCAGAAATTTCTGATGTGCTTGGCCAGATGGGGCAGGGCAATTACAAAGTTGAAGTTACGCAAGAATATGTTGGGGAATTTATCCAAATAAAGACATCCCTTCAAAAAATTATTGAAGAAACGAAAAACATCCTCGAAACAATACAAGAGACTGCAAAGCAGATTGATATGGGTTCAGAACAGCTTGCACAGGCTTCAGTTGACTTGGCAGAAGGCTGTACTGCACAGGCCTTAGAAGTTACAGACCTTGCCAAAATGATTGATGTCATGGCTAAGAATATGGAAGAAAGCGCCGGAGAAGCAGATGATACCGTAGAAATTGCTTCCCAAGCCGGCACAAAGCTTTCTACTGGAAACGACAAAATGCAGGAATTAATGGATGCTATTGGAGAAATCAGCACCTGCTCTGAACAAATTGGCAGTATTATTGAAACAATCGAAGATATCGCAGAGCAGACAAACCTTTTATCCCTGAATGCTGCTATTGAAGCAGCACGCGCCGGGGAAGCCGGGAAAGGCTTTGCCGTTGTTGCCGAGCAGGTAAAGAAGCTGGCAGACGAATCTGCACAGGCCGCCGGGGAAACCACCAAGTTAATCCAAACCACTGTTTCCACTGTAGATAAAGGAATTGAAATTGCACAATCTACAGTAGAAACGATGGATGAAGTTATGGCTGGCGCTATGACTGCCGTAACAAAAATGGAACAAGTTGCCTCTGCCTTAAGAAATGACGTTGAAGATATGAACCGAATTGACAGCAATGTTGCAAGAGTTTCTGAAATCGTGGACAACAACTCTGCAACATCCCAAGAAACTGCTGCTGTCAGCGAAGAACAGGCAACACAAGTTACCACTATGGTGCAGATGATGGAACGTTTTAAAATTTAATGGCAGCGGCCGCCGCAATGTTTGCAGTCTCCGCCGCATTGAAGAGATTTTCCATTTTTCTTATCATGGGCCATGCTTGCAAAAGCCAGTGCAATCAATGCAAGAAGAAGCCCACCAACAATAATTGTTCCCATAATTTACCTCCATGTTATAAGGTGAGCCCTTTCCGGGTTCACCTTTAATAATTCCTTAAAGTTTACTTTACGCCTGCTATTCTGTTTAAACCAAATTCTAACCCTCTGTTTTCCTTATACGGGCGGAAAAGCAGATAAATGAATCCGGCTGCAAGAAGAATTGCTACAAAAGTGCCAACTCCAAACACCCCTGTTGTAAATAATATACCAAACTGATATATGCATAGTGATACTACATAGGCAAGCCCTGTCTGGTATCCAATTGCTATGAAAAACCATTTTTTGTTATTCATTTCACGTTTTATTGCTCCCATTGCTGCAAAACATGGGGCACATAGCAAATTAAAAACAAGGAAGGAGTATGCTGCAACTGCCGTCATGCTGCCAGCAAGCAGCCCCCAGATTTCTGTCCCATCTTCCGCTACTTCTGCAAAACCAAATAGAATGCCAAATGTGCCCACTACATTTTCTTTTGCAATCAAACCGCTTACTGCAGCAACTGCCATTTTCCAGTCCCCCCATCCAAGCGGTGCGAAAAACGGGGCAACCATACTTCCAAGTGAAGCTAGGATGCTTTCTTCAAGCTGTTCTTCCCCAAGCATCCCAAAAACGCCGCCTGACCATCCAAACCTCATCAAGAACCATAATGCAACGGTTGATAAAAGAATAATTGTCCCTGCTTTTTTAATAAATGACCAGCCTCTTTCCCACATACTTCTTAACACATTGGAAACCGTTGGCATATGGTACATAGGAAGCTCCATAACAAATGGCGCAGGGTCTCCTGCAAATAGCTTTGTCTTTTTTAAAATAATGCCAGAACAGATAATAGCAGCAATCCCTACAAAATATGCGCTTGGCGCAACCCACCACGCCCCATCAAACAACGCCCCTGCAACCAGTGCAATAATTGGAAGCTTTGCACCACAAGGCACAAAGGTTGTTGTTATAATCGTCATTTTCCTGTCCCTGTCATTTTCAATTGTCCGGGACGCCATAATCCCCGGCACACCACATCCGCTCCCAATCAACATTGGGATAAAAGATTTGCCAGACAGGCCAAACTTACGGAAAATCCGGTCCATAATAAATGCAATCCTGGCCATATATCCACAAGACTCCAAAAAAGCAAGGAAAATAAAAAGGACAAGCATCTGCGGCACAAATCCCAGCACCGCCCCAACACCTGCTATAATCCCATCTATAATTAGGCCGGAAAGCCATTCTGCACAGCCAATTGCGTTCAGGCCGCCTTCTGCCAGTTCTGGAATCCCCGGGATATGCAATGCTTTCATTCCAAAAAGATTCCACCCTTCTCCAAATACGCCGTCATTTGCCCAATCTGTTGCCCATGTCCCTACGGTTGTGACTGAAATATAATACACCAAAAACATTACTGCTGCAAATATAGGAAGCGCTAAAAAACGGTTTGTAACAACCCTGTCAATTTTATCAGATACCGTTCTTGTTTTCTGCTTATTTTTTTTACAGCATATGTCAATTACTGAAGAAATATAACGATACCTTTCATTCGTAATAATACTTTCTGTATCATCATCAAATTTCTCTTCTAACTCCTTAATATCTGCCGTAATATCTGGAACCCTTTCCATTTGGGAAGTGATTTTTTCATCCTTTTCTAAAAGTTTCACTGCGAAAAAGCGTTTCAGGCTTTCGTCAACACCGCTTCCAAGCTGCCTTTCCACTCTCTGGATTATTTCTTCTACCTCTAACGTAAATTTATGTACCGGGGAAAGCGCCCCGTTTTGCTGTGCCAGAAATACAGCTTTATTAGCAGCTTCATGGATTCCATCCCCTTTCAAAGCAGATATCCCAACAACCTCGCATCCAAGCATTTCACCCAGTTTATCAAGTTTTATCTTATCTCCTGTCTTTTCCAGGATATCTATCATATTTACCGCCATAACAACGGGAATTCCAAGTTCCATCAATTGGGTGGAAAGATACAGGTTCCGTTCAATATTTGTTCCATCAACTATATTTAAGATAACATCCGGCCTCTCAGAAATCAAGTAATTCCTTGCAACTACCTCTTCTAACGTATATGGCGATAAAGAATAAATCCCTGGCAAATCTATCAAGGCAACGTCCTTATGGCCTTTTAACCTCCCTTCCTTTTTCTCCACTGTTACGCCCGGCCAGTTTCCTACAAACTGGTTAGAACCTGTCAGTGCATTAAATAATGTAGTTTTTCCGCAATTTGGGTTTCCTGCTAAAGCAATTTTTACTGACATCGTTTCACTCCTCTCTTTCTTTGTTCTTGATTTGCTTCACCCTTCATTTATCATATCTAACTTATTAGTATATTCCCTAACTTTTATTTTTATTTCCTACTTTTTATTTATAAATACTTCCCGAAATTAGCTAATACTAACCATTGAGCAAAATCAAATGCCCCGCTGCAAGGCAACAAGACATAACCTAGTTTCTCTATCCAATGATCTCCACCTCAATCATAGACGCATCTGCTTTGCGCAATGATAATTCATATCCCCTTACTGTGATTTCTACCGGGTCTCCAAACGGGGCTACCTTACGTACAAAAATCTCGGCTCCTTTTGTAATCCCCATATCCATAATACGCCTTTTGACCGGCCCATCCCCCGTCAGCTTCTTAACTTTTACAGTCTGCCCACAGGCAATCTCTTTTAATGTTTCCATACTCCTTATCCTTTCTCTGCCAAACTATATTATAATTCTGTTTGCCATGTCTTTCCCGATTGCAACCCTGGAATCTTTTATATTGACAATCATATTTCCGTCAAACTCAGAAATAACCGTTACTGTCCCGCCTGCCACAAACCCAAGGTTTTCAAGAAAACGGCGTGTATCCTCCTTTCCTCCAACTTTCTTAATCACATTTTCTTCCCCTGCACTTACCATAGATAACGGCATACTATCATCCCCTTCCTTAGAACAAGATATATGCAACTACCATATATCATAACCAACTCATCAACGTTAGTTTACACTAATATATATTCGTTGTCAATACCCACTTTTACTTTTGCTCAAAATAAAAAGACAAAAAAAGACAGAAATTCCAAATACAGAATTCCTGTCCTTTTGATACATTGCCTATGATAATAAAATCCTGTCCGTATCCAACTGTTTTCCTGCGTTTTCTTTAAATTTCCCAAGCAAATCTTCCACTGTCAGCACAGCGCGTTCTTTGCCGGAAACATCAAATACCACATGCCCGGAATCCATCATTAGAGTGCGGTTTCCAAGCTCTAATGCCTGGTTCATATTATGCGTTACCATCAGGCAAGTAATTTTACGTTTTTCTACGATATCCTTTGTCAACTCCAGCACCTTCTCTGCAGTTGCAGGGTCCAAGGCGGCTGTATGCTCATCCAGCAATAGGAGTTTCGGTGTTACCATAGTGGCCATCAGTAACGTCAGAGCCTGTCTCTGGCCTCCTGACAGCAGCCCTACAGGCTGCTTCATCCTATCTTCCAGCCCCATATTAAGAAGGGCAAGCTGTTCCTGGAACATAGCCTTTTCCTTCTTCCGGCTCCTGCCAAAAAATCCATGCGTTTTATTTGAAGCACGGAGATATGCCAGCGACATATTTTCCTCAATTGTCATATGGGGCGCTGTGCCAAGCTGTGGGTCCTGGAACAAATGCCCGATATCCAGGCTTCTTCTATGCTCCTGCTTAAAAGTGATGTCTTCGCCGTCTAGGATGATTTCACCCTCATCTACATAAAATGCACCTGTAATCGCATTAAACATGGTTGATTTGCCTGCGCCATTGCTTCCTACAATTGTGGCGAAGTCACCATCCGCCAAAGATACATTTAAGTGGATCAATGCCTTTTTCTCATTAATTGTCCCTGGATAAAAGGTTTTACTGATATCTTTAAGTTCCAACATCAGGATACACCCCCTTTTCTCCTTTTTGCCATCTGTATGTATTTCTGTTTTGTAAAGACAGCATTCTTTTTCAGGTATGGGAATGCAATTGCTACTGCTACAATCAATGCAGATACTAATTTTAAGCATTCTGCCGGGACATTGATACGGATTGCCACAGCCAC
This sequence comes from uncultured Lachnospiraceae bacterium, assembly GCA_910586605.1. Classification (GTDB taxonomy): domain Bacteria; phylum Bacillota; class Clostridia; order Lachnospirales; family Lachnospiraceae; genus Butyribacter. The sequence goes on from CAJUJR010000023.1 coordinate 8,050, forward strand.
AATAAACCGATACAGGCAGCTTCCAAAAATCACGCCAAGAATCCGCCGGAACATTGTACCCTTGCCAATCAAAGTTTCCCCTATAATCAGGCTGGCAAGGGCAATTGTCACCATGCCCGTTCCAAGGTTAATGTCACACGACTTTTGGTACTGTGCCAAAATACCGCCAGATAATGCTGTCATGGCGCCGGAAACGCAAAGCCCTACCGTAATGGTATGTTTTGGGTTAATGCTGGAGGCCTTTACCATTGCGGCATTGTCCCCTGTCGCACGGATAGAAAGCCCCAGCCTTGTTCCAAGAAAAAGGCTTAAAAGAATGCCAATTACAACCACAAGGAGCGCCACCAGGATTAAACGGTACCAGCCGCCTGTTACCAAAGCGTCAAACGCCCCTTCTCCCATATTTTCCTGGATAAAATCCCTCGCCATCGTAAAGATGCTGTCACATTTAAATAGATTTAGATTGGAAGAAAATCCCATAACAGCAATATTTATAGTATAAAGCCCTGTATTGACAATAATCCCTGCCAGGATTGATTCTACCCCAAGACGTGTTTGTAAAAATGAAGTTACAAAGCCAGAAAGCACACCAGCCCCTAACGCACCAAATAACGCCAGGATTGGATGGCCGGCAAGCGTCAAGGACGCCGCGACAGCACACCCTAGCGTAAAACAGCCGTCCGTTGATAAATCTGCAATATTTAAAATAGAAAATGATATAAACAATGCCAGTACAACCAAAGAATATATAAACCCTAATTCAATTGCACTTTGCAAAATAGATATGGTAAAAATTGAAGACATCCTTCTTCCTCCAAGGTTTTATCGCTCTAAATAATACATTAGTAATCTTAAAGCTTTATTCAAACTCTTCCGCTGTCTTTGTTTCTTTTACTTCCTCACAGAGATCTTTGAAAGAGCTGTAATCAACGCCAATTGCTGAAGCTGTCTCAGTATTTACCATAGCAATTCCATTATCCAGTGTCTTAACCGCAGTTTCAGCAGGTTTTTTCCCATTTACAAGTACATCTATTGCAATCTTAGCTGTCTCTGTACCAAGCTCTTCATAGTTTACACCATACCCACAGAACGCCCCATTTAATGCAAATGAATCTGCGCCGCAATAATGTGGTATCTTTGCATTGGCAAATTTTTCATAAATTGCTAACTCTGCAATCATTACTGTATTGTCAGTCGGCGTAAAAACTGCGTCTACACCTGCTGCAACAAGGGCGTCTGCTGCAAGGCTGACTTCATCATTTGTCGTACCAGTCTTCTCTACTACTTCAATCTGCTTCTCTTCACAAAATGCCTTTGCCTGCTCAATTGGATTTTTAGAAGAATCCTGGCTTTTGTCATAGAGCAGCCCCAGCTTCTTTGTGTCCTTATTGCCCGCCAGAACCAATTCCATAATTGCCTCTGTATTTAAGGCATCGCTGACACCTGTAACATTAGATCCCGGTTTATCCATGCTTTCTACCAAGCCTGCAGAAGCCGGGTCAGAAACCGCTGAAAACACAACCGGTATCTGGTTATCCTCTGTTGCAGACTGCGCCACAACTGCTGTCGGGGTTGCAATCGGAATAATGATATCTACTTCATCTGAAACTAAATCCGCCATAATCTGGTTAAGTGTTGTCTGGTCTGCCTGGCCGTTAAATGTATAATCCTTATAATCAAATGTAACGCCAAGCTCTTTTCCTTGTGTATCAAGCTCTTCCTGGATTGCCTGCTGAATCTGGTTTAAAGAAGCATCATCCACATACTGGACAATTCCGACCTTATATGTCTTCCCTTCTTTTGAAGAATTCCCGGAAGATCCAGCAGAACCTGAAGAATCTGCCTTCCCACAGCCAAACAAACATGCCACCGCCATCACCATTACTGCCATCAATAAAATTCTCTTTTTCTTCATACAATACCTCATTCCTGCGCTGCTTTTCTTTGCATATCCTTTACCTGGCAGCGCACTGGTACAGGATATATATTAAACACGTTTTTAAGTAAAGCACGATTGGGAAACAATGTCAAGTTTTATCGTATGGAAAATCTCACCGAAATATCGTATAGTTACTATTCACAGCCAATCGTAGAGAAATGTAAATAGATAAAAAATATCTTCCCCTATATGTTTCCTAGAATGCGCAGTATGAGAATTGAAAGCTTTATATATTTTCTGTAAAAAGGAAAACATGCAGAATGTCATGAATATTGCCAAATCTGTTTCTTATATGGAAAACCATTTTGCAGAAGCAATCCCTGTTAACAAGCTGGCTGAAATTTCCAACCTTTCCACACGCCATTTTACCAGACTTTTTACTGCCACCTACCATATTACCCCTGGCAGTTATCTCCTCTCTTTGCGGATGCAGTATGCATGCCACCTGTTAGAAAACAGTTCGGATTCTGTTTCTGAAATTGCCCTCCAGTGCGGTTTTAACGATAGCAACTATTTTTCCCGCCAATTCCATAAATTATATGAATTTTCACCTCGGGAATACCGAAAAATGAAAAAAATAATTTAAGTTTGTCTTTCTTGCTGTTTTTTGGTATACTGATATACGTTGTGTGCTTTTTTAGATAAGCCTAATATACTGATATTTTAATATTTGGTGTATGGAACACTAGCGCATGTTTAAAACTTACATATTAAGAAGGAGGAGATTTATGAACAGCAAAACGCTAGGAATGCTTGCAGTTATCATTTTGTATCTTATTATGATGATTGCTATTGGCATTTATTATTCCAGAAAAAACAAAGATGTAACAGACTTTTACCTTGGCAGCAGGAAATTAGGACCTTTGGTAACTGCAATGAGCGCGGAGGCTTCTGATATGAGCAGCTGGCTGCTCATGGGGCTTCCAGGCGTCGCTTACCTTAGCGGTGTTGCAGATGCCGGATGGACTGCTATTGGGCTTGGGATCGGAACTTACATAAATTGGCTGATTGTTGCAAAACGCCTGCGCCGCTACAGTGTAAAAGCCAATAACTCCATTACTATCCCTGAATTTTTTTCCAACCGTTACCGTGATAAAAGCCGTCTGCTTCTGGCAATTTCGGCCATTATTATTGTAATCTTCTTTGTACCATATACAGCTTCTGGCTTTGCAGCGTGTGGAAAACTTTTTTCCACCCTGTTTGACATGCCATATTTCCCTGCTATGGTAATTAGCGCTGTCGTTATTGTAGCTTATACGGCACTTGGCGGCTTCCTGGCAGCCAGTACAACCGATTTAATCCAAAGCGTCGTTATGACGATTGCTTTAATTGTCGTTGTAATTTTTGGCGTATCAATTGCCGGAGGCACAGATGTTGTTATCGAGAATGCAAAAGCACTTCCAGGCTATCTTGGCATGTTTACAGTGCATGACGTAGCGTCTGGAAACTCCGCCCCATACAGCTTTTTAACAATCCTGTCAACGCTTGCCTGGGGGCTTGGCTATTTTGGGATGCCGCATATCCTGCTCCGCTTTATGGGTACGGAAAATGAAGAAAAATTAAAGCTTTCCAGGAGAATCGCCACTGTTTGGGTTATTATATCCATGTTTGTCGCTATTTTTATTGGAATTGTCGGATACAGCGCTTCTAAAGCAGGGCAGATTGAGCTTTTTACAGCTTCCTCTGAATCTGAAACACTGATTATCCGCCTCGCAATCCTTTTAAGTAACAATGGCGTGCTTGCTGTAATCTTTGCTGGATTAATCCTTGCCGGAATCCTTGCCTGCACTATGTCAACATCGGATTCCCAGCTTTTGGCGGCATCCTCAAGCGTATCAGAAAACTTGCTCCGTGATGTATTTGGCATTAAACTTACAGCCAAAACTTCTATGTTAATTGCACGTCTTACTGTTGTTGCAATTGCAGTGATTGGCGTAGTCATTGCAAAAGACCCAAATAGTTCTGTATTCAGCATTGTTTCCTTTGCCTGGGCAGGTTTTGGGGCTTCTTTCGGGCCGGTTATGCTTTTCGCCCTGTTCTGGAAACGTTCCAACCGGAATGGCGCCCTTGCCGGCATGGTTACTGGCGGCGCTATGGTATTTATCTGGAAATACCTAATCCGGCCGCTTGGCGGTATCTGGGATATTTACGAACTGCTTCCAGCCTTTATCTGTGGATGCATCGTAATTGTTATAGCCAGCCTGGTAACTGCACCGCCTTCTGATGAAATCGTAAAAGAATTTGAGTCAGTATAATTTTATGCCATAGGAAAAAGCATTTGGAATAGTAACTTTATATTCCAAATGCTTTTTCTTCCATTAATCTATCCGACGTGCAGTATAAATCTGTTCCCTATTCTGCTTTTATAAAAAATCCTTCATAAATTCCAGCTGGTATTTCTTCCCCAAAAGTATACTGTTCCATCATTTCCATTTCAAACTGATATACCATGATTTGTTCTTTCATCGGGTCAACGTATTTGGAGGCGCCATGTAATAAATTTTTCCGTCAATCAATTCTGCCCGTTCCCCATCTGCTAATGCATAAATATCCTCTACTGTAAATACATCTTCTTTTCTTATTGCATCCACAGCGTCCACCTCCATTCCTGTTTCCATTATATCCGCAATCTTAAGAAATATAATTACCCTTCTGTTAAAATATACAGGCATTACAATTTCAGCCTAATCAGAAACCTGCCATAAACAGATATGCCACCATAACAAATACAATCTGGATAATTGTAAAACGGAATACTACCTGCGTATCAGACCAGCCTTTTTCCTTCCGTACATGGTCATGTAATGGAGTCCTGGTATTTTTTAAAATAGCAATTTTTAAGAAACGGAGCAGGAAGATTTTAACAAGCCCAATCCCCCCATCAACAATTAGCACTGCGGCAAGCGGCAGATAAATAAATGGATGCCCTGTTTTCATCGCAATAACCGCAAGGTAAAATCCCAATGCCCTTGATCCGGCATCTCCCATTAGCATACTGCTTGGGTTTGCATTAAAGCATAGATAAGCAAGTAAAACAGCAACAAGAACCAGGCAAGAAACAGCATATTCCTGCAATATACTTGAAAACAAACTACCAAATGCGGCAAAAGAAACACAGCAGATACTTGCACAAAGCCCATCTACCCCATCGGAGCAATTCGTCACATTTACAGATACCCAAAGTAAAATAACCCCCAGGATAAAATATACTGCCACCGGAATTTCCCATGCAAAAGAGCCAAAACGGATTGTTGTCTGGTTATAATTGACAAAATTCCACATGGTCAAAAGCGCCAGGACAAGGTCAATCGCCCCCTTCTTATAATCGCTCCACGGATTTTTGGCAGCATCATCCAGATAGCCGCTCAACATCATTGCAAACAGGATAATACAATAGATTATGTACTCTGTAGAAAATGGCAGGAACAAAATCGTTGTAATAATAAATGCCGCCGTCATAATTAATCCAATTCCCCGTATCTTCCCTTTAGAAAGCGCCCCATTAATTGCAAATTCCCTTCCATGGTCCTTTGGCAGGAAGGGAAAAGGAAAACAAAGACAAAAAAATGTCAGCAAAAAACCAAATAGGATAGCAAGCATTGCTATCTGGTTTGTTGTCATATACTGTGTTAAAATCTGATGCATAATTCTCCTCCTTTGTTTGCTCTTTTCATTTTCATTATCATCTTCATCCTCATTTTCTGTTTTCCATAAACATTAATAACAACTATTCAAGCTTCTTTATGAAAACACATATTAATCCAGTTATTATTATAGCTTTAGCGTAAAAAATTTTCAATAAAAGGCTGCTCTTTTTATAATACAAAATTTCTTGGCTTTTAGAAACAACTAGTTTTGTACCTACAATTCAAAAAAGCTGTATTTCATAACGAAACACAGCTTTCTTTCTTCTTAATTATAATATACATCATCTACCAATACGCCTCCTCCTAACCAATAAAATTGTTAGGGCTGCAACCAAAACTCCACCACACCCAAATAGAATAAATCCTATACTTTTACCAATTCCAGACCCGTTTTCTGATAAAGGCTTTAATTTAGGGTAAACGCCCCATATTTCTTTTTAGCAGCCATCTCTTTTATCTCTTCCTTGGTATATTCGTCATATGTCCTGTCCATATCCTCAATAAAATCTTCCGCCTCATACACCTTGCCAGATCCCCCTTTAATATTTTCTATCACATTAGATTTTCCAGCCTCATATGGAAGAATAAAATCTTCTCCATTCTCCTTTTGCACATAGAGCAAATTCATAAGATAAAATGGAACAGAAACTGTCTTTACGGAAACAACATCTGTACCCACCTTCTCAGTAATAGTAGATGTAATCTCTTCCATTGTTTCCGCCGCATATACCTCATCTTCATCAAAAAATATACCATAAACATGGTATGCCCCTTCTTCTTTTTGCAAAAAAATGCTTGCATGGCTTCCAACCGCTGTTACAGCAGGTATATACCATTTATTTTCCCACTTTAATATTTTTGAAAACTCTCCATCCTGCTCTTTATAATCAGCAATCATCGTAACGTCACAATCTAATGACCACACAGGAATCGCATTTTTAATATCATATGATACCAATGTCATCCCCTGCTCTTCCTCACTGACTTCCTCTTTTGTTTTAAGTGTAATCTCCTGCTCCAACACAGATTTTGACTCCTGCTCCATTTCTGTACGCATTTCTTCGTAAGAAATCTCCCAATCCGGCTTCGTCTCTGCGTTAGCTGATGCCGGCTTATCTCCTCTCCAAATACCAAAGGCTACTATTAATGGCTCCCAAAAAATAAAATTGAAATTTCCTCATAATCATCCCCCATTCTGGAATAAATCCGGCTAAGTGAAGAAAAACTTGTAAAATCACTTTCTCTTCTGCCATCTCTATTCCATACATTCCTTTTAGCAATCTAAATACGCAAAATAATATTCTAATAATTCACCTCCTACTAACTATTATTTATACTAATAATATCATATTCCCTCACGAAATAAAATTTATTAATCGACAAATTTCGATATCACAACCGCAGTAATTTCTCCAACTGCTGTAAATTTTCTACCTCATTCACCCTGCGCCGTATGCTGGCAGAATTTTTATACCCTGCAGTATACCATGCTACATGTTTCCTCATTTCCCGGATACCAAGGTATTCCCCCTTAAACGCAATCTGCATCTTGGCATGGCGCAGAATCATCTGGATTACCTCTTTCAGTTCTGGTTTTTCTTCTAAAACCCCTGTTTCTTGATACGTCTTAATCTGATGGAACAGCCAAGGGTTTCCCCTCGCACCTCTTGCCAGCATCAGGCCGTCACAAGAGGTCTCTTTTTCACAGCGTATGGCATCTTCCGCCGAAAAAATATCGCCGCTTGCAAATACTGGTATGTTAACAGCCTCCTTTACCCTTGCAATAATATCCCAATCGGCCTTCCCACTGTAGTATTCTTCCCTGGTCCTTCCATGCACGGCAACTGCTAAAGCCCCATTTTCCTCCATGCATTTTGCAAACTCAACTGCATTTACCATGTTTCCGCAAAAGCCCTTCCGGAATTTAACCGTAACTGGCTTTTTTATCCGGCTAGAAACTGCCTTTACTATCTTGCCTGCAAGTTCTGGATTTTTCATTAGCGCCGAGCCTTCTCCATTATTTACGACTTTCGGGACAGGGCAGCCCATATTGATATCCAGTATATCAAAATTCCTCCCTTCAATTTTTTCTGCCATCTCTGCCATCAGCTCTGGCTCAGAACCAAAGAGCTGAAGGGCAGCAGGCCGCTCCCGCTCTTCAATCTCCCAGAGTTTTTCTGTATTTTTATTATTATAATAGATACCCTTCGCACTAATCATCTCTGTGTAGACAAGGTCTGCCCCCTGCTCTTTGCACAACAAACGAAATGGCAGGTCGGTTACCCCTGCCATCGGTGCTAATATTAGATTTCCCTGCAATATTACGTTTCCTATTTTTATATTTTTCATACCTAGCAGCACATCCTTATTTCTTTTGTTTTTGGTAAATATATTGCAACCCTTTTAATGTTAAATCAGCATCGTAAACTTGGATTTCACTGGTGTGTTCTGACACGATTTTTCCAAGCCCCCCCGTTGCAATAACCTTTGCATCCGAAAGCTTCGCTTCTTTCTTCATTTCCCGGATAATATACTCAGTCTGCCCAAGCGTACCATAAAACAGCCCTGCCTGCATTGCTGAAATTGTATCGCGGGCAATTACATTCCCTGGGCACTTAATCTCAATTTCAGGAAGGTTTGCTGTATTATTCCAAAGTGCATTTGCAGAAATACGGATGCCTGGGCTGATTACGCCGCCGCGGAACGTCCCGTCTGCCGTTACCAAATCATATGTAGTTGCTGTCCCATAGTCTACTACAATAACTGGGCCTCCATATTGTTCATAGGCGCTGACTGCGTCCACGATACGGTCCGGGCCGATTTCTTTTGGATTAACCGTGTCAATGCGAATCCCTGTCTTTGTCCCTGCCCCTACTACAATCGGCTGGCAATCCAGATATTTGATAATCCCGCTTGTAAAGGAATACATCATTTTTGGCACAACGGAAGCAATAATTACCTCGCTTATCTGTTCTGGTGAAAAACCTTTCTGCTCCAATATATTGCAAAGCAGTTCACCATACTCATCCGAAGTCCTTGGTACCTGCACTGTAAAACGGAAACGGGTAATTAGCCTGCTCCCATCAAATACGCCAAATGTTATATCGGTATTTCCAACATCGACTGCCAATAACATAATATTATCCTCCCAATCTCAGAGCCTGCATCTATTTTTCTTGCAGCCCTTATTGTTCTAAAAGCGCGCCGATATCTTCCTGCAAAAACTTTGCCTTAAAATATAACTCCAACGCTTCCAAAAATTCTCTTTTTTCTGATTGTATTTGCTTTATCTTTAAAACACTTCCAATTTCATCAAAAAGCAAATCGCCTTCCCTTGCTGTTACATGAATTAGCAGATTCCCAGAATCATCAAAATGTAATGTAAGGATTCCTCCAATCTCTGCTGTATATAATACACACATAATCTGTAACTCTTCCTGAACCGAAACCGGAAGCCCCTCAAAATCAGGGTTAAAGTAATACTTCTGCTCATATGCACTTGCCGCGCAGAGAATAACCCCTTCTATTTCAAATGTTTCATCAAACATAACCATGTAACCCCCTTACAGAAACTTCCCCTGATACAATTCTTTTCACTTGACCCCCTATTTCTACCAAAAGAGCGCCATCGCTGTCAATCCCTTTTGCAACGCCAACCTCTGTACCTTCAAGAGACGTCTGCCTGTACATCCCATAATAAACCCGGACTTCCTTATCCCTATTTGCCAATACCTGGTTATACTCATCTATCACAAAAGATAAATCCTGTATTTTAAGAAACTCTTCATAATAATTGCAAAACTTTTCTACCCATGCTGCTGTCAGCGCGGCGCGGTCTGTTTTCCTTCCAGTTTGCAGATAAAGGGATGTTGCAGTTTCTTCTACTTCCTTGGAAAAGGAAGTTGTATTTGCATTGATTCCAATTCCCACTACAACATAGTGCACATAATTCTCTTCCGAACTCATCTCAGTCAGTATACCGCAAATTTTCTTTTTTGCAACGATTACATCATTTGGCCATTTAATTTCTGCATCAATCCTGCACACTTCTTTTACCGCCCTGACAAGGGCAAGGGCTGCTAAAAGCGTAAGGCCGGACACCTTTACCGGCAAAAGCGTAGGGCGCAGCAAAAGCGTCATCCAGATTCCAACTCCTGGTTCTGATTCCCAGTTCCGTCCACGGCGCCCTTTCCCTGCTGTCTGCTCTTCTGCCGTTACAAGAGTCCCTTCTGCCTCCCCAAACTCTGCAAGCTGTTTTGCTTTTGTATTGGTCGAATCAATTGTCTGGAAGCACTCTGCCTTCCGGCAGATGCAATTTTGGGGCAGACGGCTTAAAATATCAGGTGCATATAGCTTATCAGGCACAGCAGACAGCCGGTATCCTTTTTTTGTCACCGACTCAATTTCAAAACCATTTTCCTTTAAAGAAACAATATTTTTCCAAACTGCCTGCCTTGATACGCCAAACTGCTCACATAGCCAGGCTCCAGATACATATCTGTCCCCTGCACTGTGCAGCGCCCTTAATATTTTTTCTTTCATACTTACTTTGCTTCCCCTAATGTAGCTGCCATAACCGCCTTAATCGTATGCATCCTGTTTTCTGCTTCATCAAAAACTACAGACTGTGCTGATTCAAAGACTTCATCTGTCACTTCTAGCTCTTTTATCCCAAATTTTTCATAGACTTCCTGCCCAATTGTTGTCTTTAAGTCATGGAAAGCTGGAAGGCAATGCGTGAAAATTGCCGTTTCCTTCGCATTTTCCATTACTTTTTTATTGACCTGGTAAGGGGATAGAATCTTTATCCGCTCCGCCCATACTTCATCTGGCTCGCCCATAGATACCCAAACATCTGTATAAACCACATCTGCATCCTTTGTCCCTGTCAGTACATCCTCTGTCAGCGTAACGGAACCGCCGGAAGCCTTTGCATATTCTTCACACTGCTGGACCAAGGATTCTTCTGGAAAATATTCTTTAGCAGTACATGCCACAAAATCCATTCCCATTTTAGAACAGGCAACCATCAGTGAATTTCCCATATTATAACGGGCGTCTCCCATATAAACAAGCTTTACCCCGGCAATTTTCCCAAGATGCTCCCGGATAGTAAGGAGCGTAGCAAGCATCTGGGTTGGGTGGTATTCATTCGTCAATCCATTCCAGACCGGGATACCTGCATATTTTGCAAGCTCTTCCACAATTTCCTGCCCAAAGCCACGGTATTCTATCCCATCAAACATACGCCCAAGTACACGTGCTGTATCGGCAATGCTTTCTTTTTTCCCAATCTGTGAACCAGACGGCTCTAAATAAGTAGTTCCCATTCCCATATCATGAGCGGCAATTTCAAACGAGCAGCGTGTCCTAGTGCTTGTCTTTTCAAAAATCAATGCCACATTTTTCCCAATATAGTCATTATGCAGTACCCCATTTTTCTTTTTCTGTTTTAAATCTGCCGCTAAATCTATCAGATATGTAATCTCTTCCGGCGTAAAATCCTTTAATGTCAAAAAATTGCGTCCTTTCAAATCCATAGTTATCCTCCAAATTTTAAAATATAGTAACGGTTTATAAAGTAAAGAACCCCGAATATCTTTTCAGACATCCGGGGACTAATCATTTTTAAACACCTGTTATCCCATAGCATATTTGATTTAAATACAATCTTAAACATGCTTACTCATTTTTAGCAACTTCTTTCACAGAAGTAACCAAACCTGCCAATGACTGAATTTCCGATGGAATAATAATTTTTGTAGCCCTTCCGTCAGATGCCCTTTCAAAAGCTTCCAGGCTCTTTAACTGAATTACCTGCTTTGTCGCCCCAGCTTCATTCAGCATACGGATACCATCCGCTTTTGCCTTCTGCACCGCCATAATGGCCTGTGCCTGGCCTTCTGCCTCCCGGATTGTCGCTTCCTTTGTAGCCTCTGCCTTTAAAATAGCAGCCGCCTTGTCTGCTTCTGCATCCAGGATTGCCGCTTCTTTCTTACCCTGTGCTACTAAAATTGCTGATTCCTTCTCACCTTGGGAACGGAGAATCGATTCTCTTTTCTCACGCTCTGCCTTCATCTGCTTTTCCATCGCATCCTGGATTGCTGCCGGCGGGATAATATTTTTTAACTCCACGCGGTTTACCTTTATGCCCCACGGGTCGGTTGCCGAATCCAGGGAAGCGCGCATCTTTGTATTTATTGTCTCACGGGATGTCAGCGTTTCGTCAAGTTCCAGTTCACCAATAATATTACGGAGCGTCGTTGCTGTCAGGTTCTCAATCGCCACAATTGGGTTCTCCACCCCATAGGCATAAAGCTTTGGGTCTGTTATCTGGAAAAAGATAACCGTATCAATCCGCATTGTAACATTATCCTTTGTAATCACAGGCTGCGGCGCAAAATCAACAACTTGTTCCTTTAAAATCACCCGCTTGGCCACACGGTCAATCAATGGCATCTTAAAATGGATTCCAACGCCCCATGTTGTCTGATATCCCCCAAGACGTTCCACGACATAGGCTTTTGCCTGCGGCACGACATTGATACAGGATAATACCACAATCGCAACAATCACTAAAATTACTATAAATATTATTTGCATAATCTTCCCTCCATCTACTTATCACAAGGCACAACAACTACATGCGCGCCTTTCACCTCTTTTACTTCTACTTTTGTTTCCGGCATAATCTTTAAATCCGCATCTGCGCTTCTTGCCATCCATTCCATGCCGTCCAGCATTATTTTGCCGGTTTGGTTAAAATTGTCAATCACTTCTATTACCTTGCCATGCTTTCCTGCCAGGCTGTCTACATTTGTCTTTGTCCTGTTCGCATTCAGATGCTTTTCTACAACCGGCCTTGTAAAAATCAAAAGAATAATTGAAACAACCAGGAACAATACAAACTGCAGCCATAATGGCGCCTGGCACTGCCCTGCAATAAATGCTACAAAGGCGCCGCCCGCAAACCAAATCGTCGTAAGCCCTAACGTCAGGATTTCAAGCACTAACAAAACGGCAACAGCAATCAACCAATAAATTGGTTCCATACTATGTTCCTCCTCAAAACAATTTATAAAGATTATATACGATTTTCTGCGAAAACACAATCATTTTCTTTCAGGCATGTTACAATACATCATCTTTTACATCTAATCATGCCACCTTTAATCCATCCTTTTCTGACGCGCAATTTCATACATTAAAATAGCGGCAGATATAGCGGCATTCAGCGATTCTAAGTTTCCCTCCATTGGAATGTAGATTGTCTGCGTCAGATGGGCAGCTACCGTTTCAGAGATACCGCTTGCTTCATTGCCGATTACAATGCCGGCGCCTTTCTTGTAATCTGGCACATCATATACTATGCTTCCCTGCATCATCGTCCCATATACAGGAATCCGGTTCTGTTTCAGGGTTTCTATGGTTTCTGCCAAATCTTCTGCATAATAAAAGGGCATCCTGAAAATTGCCCCCATTGTAGAACGAACCACTTTAGGGTTAAAAAGATCCACACTTTCCCGGCTTAAAATAATCCCTGACATGCCGGCTCCTTCTGCCGTCCGCATAATAGTGCCTAGGTTTCCCGGGTCGCGCAGGTTATCCAGAAGCAGGATGCTTTTTTTCGGGTTCCCGAGTATTGTCCCCAACCCATAAGAAGGCATCTGCACCAGCCCAAGCACCCCCTGTGGCGTCACTGTCCCAGACATAGAGGCAAACACCCTGTCTGCTATTACTTCATATCCGCATTCTAAAAGGGACGGCTCTTCTATCCCTTTCTTCCATGCTGATTCAGCTATATATACTTTTTGCAGCTTACCATAAAGTGCCGCTTCTTTTACAAGTTTCTGCCCTTCTGCCACAAATAATTTCTGTTTCTTGCGTTCTTTTGCACTTTTCTGTAGCTTAACTGCTTCTTTTACCTGGGTATTTGATTCACTTGTTATCATTTCATTCCTCGTCCTTTAATTTTCCGTCGTTATATTTTATAGCGCCCCATCGTTATAGCAGCTATTTTCCAAAAAGCTTATCAAGCAGCAGCAAAAGAATCACTGCCCCTGCAAAAAAAACAACTGCCCCTGCCCCTAACCGAAGCAGCAGGATTATGAATCTATGTTCCTGGTACCACTCATTATCAAGCGTGTATAAAACACCATCCATAGAGGCATCATATTCTTTACAGATATCTGCCAGATAAGACTTCGCCTGCTGTGGCATAGACGCTTTGCGGCCAATTGGAAGCGCAACCTTTTCTCCTTTTTTCAATGCTTTTACATATTTATCTGGCATTTGGGCCAATATGTATGTTTTATCAGGGCATTGTATTAGATAATATTCATTATAATCCCCAAATATATCAAGATATTTCTGCTGTACTTCCCGTTTCCTTTTATGCTTTCTTGTGCCAGCCCGCCCCATATAAGGCTCCGCCCATTCACTCAGCCTGCCAATGCCTGTCGGCACGATATCTGTCGGCTCAACTGTAACTTCATCCACCTGGTACAATTCCTCAAATTCGTCTTTTCCAGATAAACGTGGAACATCCTCTGCAGGCATACGCCCAGTATAAATCTTCCCATCTGCTTTCTCTATCTGGTTTAACGTAACCTCTTCTCCCTCTTTTTTCATCCAATTTTCAGGGTGGAAATTCATACAGACAAAAAAACCTGCCACCAGGCTAATAATTACCACAATAAATGTTTTTATATTTGACTTCATTTTCTCCTCCTTCGGCGTATTTGAGAAAACGCCCACTAAAAAAGTGAGCGTTTATACAATCCACAAGCTATGCGCTTTCGTTTAGCTTTGCAAGTTTTGCCGCCTGGTCAGCCGCAATAATATTTTGAATTACTTCTGTTAAATCGCCTTCTAATATCTCCCCAAGGCGGTGGCTGGTAAATTTAATGCGGTGGTCTGTAACACGTCCCTGTGGAAAATTATAGGTGCGGATTTTTTCTGAACGGTCTCCGGTTCCCACCTGGCTTTTACGCTCTGCCGCCTGTTCACTATTTGCCTTTTCCTGTTCCATATCATAAATCCGGGAACGGAGCACCTTCATTGCTTTATCTTTATTTTTTAACTGCGATTTTTCATCCTGGCAGGTAACGACAATCCCCGTTGGGATATGCGTAATACGGACAGCAGAATCCGTTGTATTGACACACTGCCCACCATTGCCAGAAGCGCGGTATACATCAATTTTGCAGTCATTTGGGTCGACAAACACTTCCACTTCTTCCACTTCCGGCATAATAGCAACTGTTGCTGTAGAGGTATGGATTCTTCCGCCTGATTCTGTAGATGGAATCCTCTGTACACGGTGCACGCCGCTTTCATACTTTAACTTGGAGTAAGCGCCGGAGCCAATTACCATAAATACAATTTCTTTAAAACCGCCAATCCCATTTTCATTGACGCTCATCACTTCAACCTTCCAGCGGTTGGCCTCGGCATATTTTGAATACATGCGGAACAAATCTGCTGCAAAAAGGGCGGCTTCATCCCCTCCGGCGCCGCCGCGGATTTCCACAATTACATTTTTATCATCATTTACATCCTTTGGAAGCATTAAAATCTTTAACTCCTGCTCACAATCTTCCACAGCCTGCTTACAGTCATTTAATTCTTCCTTGGCAAGTTCACGCATCTCTTCGTCATTTTCACTCTCCAGAAGCGCCAGGCTGTCTTCCACCCCATCCTTTGCTTTTTTATACTCCTTATATTTTTCCACAATTGGGGTTAGTTCATTCTGCTCTTTCATCAGTTGCCGGTATTTTTCCTGATTATTAATTGTATCCGGCTCTGTCAGTTCAATATTTAATTCCTCTAACCGCCTCAGTAAATCTTCCAATCTGTCAAACATTTTCCTTTCCCTTCTTTCCATATACAACCCTGTCATTGCCGGTATAGTCTTTTTTACATAATATATCATAAAAGCCTTCTGCTTCCATAATTTCACCGACAGCTTTTGCCTGCTCGCAGCCAATCTCAAAAAACAGCATGCCACCTTCTGCCAGATGCGCTTTACTTTCCGCTGCAATCCTCCGGTAAAAGATAAGCCCATCCATACCGCCATCCAAGGCCATATGCGGCTCATGCCCCTTGACCTCTTCCGAAAGCCCTTCTATCACATCACCAGGGATATATGGAGGGTTTGACAGGATTACATCATATACTTCTGTCACTTTTTCAAATAAATCACTTTCTAGGAAAGTAATTTCAGCATTGTTCCGCTCCGCATTTTTTCTGGCCATCTCCAAGGCTTTCCCAGATAAATCTGCGGCATGGCATTCCCTTACCTGCCCCAAAACCACTAAGGAAACCGCAATACAGCCAGAACCCGTGCATAAGTCAAGCACTTTTTTACCTTTGACATATTCTAACGCTGTTTCCACAAGGCATTCTGTATCCTGCCTTGGGACGAGCACATCCTGGTTTACCCAAAAAGGAAGCCCCATAAATTCCTGTACCCCTGTCAAATACTGCAATGGGATATGCCCAGCCCTCTGGCTGACTAACTTCCGGTAAACAGTCATCTCTTCTTCATCCGCCGTCTCCCCGCTTTTCAGGAAATAACAGCTCCGGTCCATCCCTGTCACATATTCCAAAAGAAGCCAGCTGTCAATTTCTGCCTCCTGTACCGCAGCCGTTTCTAAAAGGGCTTTCCCCTCTTGCAAAAGCTCACTGTACGTTATACGTTCCATTTCCATCTGTTTTTCCCTCTATCACTAAACTGGCATGACATGTTACTTTTAACAACACTATCCCTCTTTTTTATCGAAATAATGGTCAAGTCCTGACAAGGCATCTTCGTCGCTTTCTTCTTCCTGGGCACGCTGCATCGCTTCCCTGCGCGACTTCCTCTTAGCCGCCTCGCTTGCAACTTTTTCAAGTTCTGCCTCCCGGCGCTCCTGCTCCATCATGCGGCGGGCGCGCTCATTGGCACGTTTTGCATTTTCTTCCTCACGGCGCCTTATTTCCTCTGCAAGTTCTGAACGTGTCTTTTTCTTCCCAGCGGCCGCCTGTTTATTTTTCTCAAATTTTGCCTTGCTTTTCTCTGCCGCAATGCATCTTCTCTGGTATTCTCTCCAGTCAAAGATTTCTTCTACTGAAGCAATTGCAACCTCTATCATCTTATTGTCAGGTTCCCTAGTCGTCAGCATCTGCAAAAGCATCCCCGGCTTACTCAATACTTCAACCACTTTGCTATCGCTGTTGCCCGCCAAATATATAAATTCATAGGAAACCCCTGCAATTACCGGCACAAGGACAACACGCGACAAAATACGGAGCCACATATTGTCAAAATGTATAAACATAAAGAAAATAATGCTCAGAAAAATAACAATCAACAAAAAACTCGTTCCACAGCGGCGGTGATGCTTAGACTGCCTTTTTACATTTTCTACTGTAAGGTCCAGTCCGTTTTCAATACAGTTAATTGTCTTATGTTCTGCCCCATGATACATAAAAGTCCTGCGGATATCTTCCATAAAAGAAATTACGATTACATATCCCACAAACAGTAAAACCCGGATTCCCCCTTCAATCGCCGCCAGGGCCATACGTGATTCTATTTTACTGCTCAGAAGCTGCGATAAAAAGTATGGAAGAATCACAAATGCCAGCATAGCAATTACCACGGAAAGCAAAATGGTAACCGCCGTTCCTGCTGTTTCCTTCCAGCCCTTCTCTTCTTTTCCATCTTCTTTTTTCTTCTCTTGTTCTTTCTCTTCTTCTTCCTCATAAAAACTTGCAGAATATGTCATAGTCCGCAAACCAATAACCAATGATTCAACAAAAGACACGACACCACGGATTACCGGAAGGCGGAAAAAAAGAGAACGTTCTGTCAAGCTTTTACATTTTCCTCTTGTAACTGTAATCTCCCCATCAGGCTTCCTTACTGCTACGGCATATTCTGATTTATTTTTCATCATTACGCCTTCCAGTACTGCCTGGCCACCAATTCCTGACGATTTCATACTCCTAATTCTTCCTCCATTGTATTTCTGAAACCACAGCCCAACAACTACATAAATACACAAATGGTCACAGCAACCGAATCTATCCGGCCACTGTGACCATTTATAAGGCCAGCAAGCTGACCAGCTATATCGCTAATTTGACTGAATGCCATATCTGCGGTTGAATTTATCAATTGCACCACGGGCTTTAACAGCTTTTTGCTGGCCGGTATAGAAGGAATGACATTTTGAACAGATTTCCACATGAATCTCTTCCTTAGTAGAACCGGTTACAAATTCGTTTCCGCAGTTGCACACGACCTTAGCCTGATAATAATTAGGATGAATACCCTCTTTCATGACTTAACCTCCATTCTGCTGTCCTGAAACATATTAAAACAACTCTATCAGTATAGCATAGCAATTTTATGAATGCAACCATTTTTTTCATACGATTTTAACTTTCTTTACCAGCTGTATAAATTCATAATTATTTTTTGTCTTTCGGAACATGTCAATAATCCGTTCTACCGCCTCATCTGACCGGGAACCGCCAAATGCTTTCCTCATCAAAAACGTTGCTTCAATTTCTTCCTGTGTCAGAAGCAAATCTTCCCTGCGGGTGCTTGACTTTTGCAAATCAATCGCTGGAAATACCCTTTTTTCAGATAAAGAACGGTCTAATACCAATTCCATGTTACCTGTCCCTTTAAATTCTTCAAAAACTACATCATCCATCTTACTCCCTGTATCAACAAGGGCTGTTGCAAGGATTGTCAGGTTTCCGCCTTCCCTCATATTCCTTGCTGCGCCAAAGAAACGTTTCGGCATATGGAGCGCTGCTGGATCAAGCCCGCCAGATAAAGTACGTCCGCTAGGCATCACAGTTAAGTTATATGCCCTTGCAAGGCGGGTAATGCTGTCTAGAAGTATCATAACCTCTTCCCCATGTTCGACAAGCCGCTTTGCGCGCTCAATCACCATCTCAGATACCCTTTTATGGTTCTCTGGGAGTTCATCAAAAGTAGAATAAATCACTTCTACATTATGCCCCATAATAGATTCCTTGATATCTGTAACTTCTTCTGGGCGTTCGTCAATTAACAGGACGATAATATGCATCTTTGGATGGTTTGTCTTGACTGCCTTTGCAACCTGCTTTAACAGGGTAGTCTTACCAGTCTTTGGCTGTGAAACAATCATGCCGCGCTGTCCCTTCCCAATCGGGGAAATCAAATCCATCATCCTCATAGAAATCCCGCTTCCTGGAGTTTCTAAGCGAATCCTCTCATCTGGGAACACAGGCGTAAGCTGTTCAAATTTAGGACGCCGCAAAACCTGGTCTAAAGAATATCCATTGACTTTTTTAATATATAAAAGAGCCCCAAACTTTTCATTCTGGTTACGCACCCTAATATTCCCTTCCAAAATATCGCCTGTGCGGAGATGGTATTTACGGATTAAGGCTGGGGAAACATAAACATCCTCTTCCCCTGGAAGGTAGTTGTCACACCGGATAAAACCATACCCTTCTGACAAAACTTCTAAAATCCCATTGCGCACCTCTCCGCTGTCAAGCTGCTCCATTTCTGTCGGTATATATTTCTGTTGGCGTTCTGTAGGAGCGTCTTCTGCCCGCCTGCCTTCTTTCCTGCCATTGTCTTTCCTCTGTTGTTTTTCGCTGTAACGCGACATTACTTTTTTATTATAAGCATTTCTCTTGCTATTGTCGTCTTCTTTCACAATATGTTCTGGGGAAACATTTTTTTCTGCCCTCTTCTTTTCTGGGCGTTCTGTGTGCATGGCAGCATTATCTTTTGCTTCTGCACTATCTTTTGCTCCTGCCTTCCCTTTTTCCTCTTTCTTTTCTACGGCAGCATTCTCATCGGACACCTTGTCAGCAGCGGCCTCTTTCTGTTTCTCCTTCAGCAAATCCAAAAGCTCCTGCTTGCGGTATGCCGTAACACTCTTTACTCCCATTTTCTTTGCGATTAAACGCAAATCGACTAATGATAATCCTTCTAACTCTTCCATGACTTACTTTCCTCCATAAATTCTTCCGGACACCGCTTAACAAAACCATGTCCATTCCTTTTTTTGGGGAACCAGAGAGAACTGCAAAAAACTGCCATATTATTCCTATCTATCCCCTTCGTATCCGATTTTTAGATATTGCATTCTTTTTTTGGAAATACAGTGAATATACTGCGAAAGACTTGCAACGCACAACATATAAGACCATTACAACATAAGTTTGGTATGCCACTGTCCCCCAGCCCATTTCATAACCACTCTGTATAACTGGCGAAGGACAACAGCTTTCGTATGTTACTATTCTTAATAATAACATTAGTATACAAAAGTTTTTAGAATCTGTAAAGTAAAATCTTGTATGAAAATTTAATCTATGCTATGATTGTGGATAATACTGCCGCCGTATATAATGCCTGCATTGGAAGGCACTGCCTGGCAGCAGTGGCAAAATCAAAGGAAACGAGGAAATTTTCATGAATACAAGTGAAAAAGCACTAATGCTCCATAAAGAATGGAACGGAAAAATTAATACTACACCAAAATGCCATGTAAACTCCCGGGAAGACCTGGCAATTGCCTATACACCAGGCGTTGCGGAGCCATGCAAGGTAATTGCACAAGATAAAGCGCAGGCATATCAATATACAATAAAAGCAAATACTGTTGCCGTCGTATCTGATGGCAGCGCAGTGCTTGGCCTTGGCAATATCGGGCCGGAAGCCGCCATGCCTGTCATGGAAGGGAAAGCTGTTCTTTTTAAAGAGTTTGGCAATGTAAACGCTTTCCCAATCTGCCTGGATACCCAGGATACCGAAGAAATCATCCAGACAGTCATTAATATTGCACCGGCATTTGGCGGCATCAACCTAGAAGATATTTCTGCCCCACGTTGCTTTGAAATCGAAGAACGTTTAAAAAAAGCCCTTCCTATCCCTGTGTTCCATGACGACCAGCATGGGACGGCAATTGTTGTTTTAGCCGGAATTATCAATGCACTGAAAGTCACTGGGAAAAAGAAGGAAGACTGCCATATCGTTGTCAATGGCGCTGGTTCTGCCGGCGTGGCTATTACTAAACTTCTGCTACGGTATGGCTTTCCTGATATCGTAATGTGTGACAAGTCCGGAATCCTATCCAAAGCCTCAAAAGATTTGAACTGGATGCAGGAAGAAATGATGGAAATCACCAACCTTTCACAAAAAACAGGCACATTGGCAGATGCTATAAAGGGCGCTGATATCTTTATTGGAGTCTCTGCACCAGGCATTGTGTCAGAAGAAATGGTGGCTTCCATGAACCAAGATTCTATTTTATTTGCAATGGCAAACCCAGTTCCTGAAATTATGCCAGACCTTGCCAAAAAGGCAGGCGCAAAAGTCGTTGGGACTGGCCGTTCCGATTTCCCAAACCAGGTTAACAATGTCGTTGCCTTTCCTGGTATTTTTAAGGGAGCACTAGAAGGACGTGCTACGCAGATTACCGAAGAAATGAAATTAGCTGCTGCAAATGCAATTGCCGGCCTGGTAGAAGAAGACAAGTTAAGTGAAGACAATATTATGCCGGAAGCATTTGACCCAAGGGTAGCTGAGGTGGTGGCAAATGCCGTTAAAGAACATATCAAATAGAAACAACAATCCACGCTGGGGAGAAAAACCATATTATTCCCTTGATTACTATTTAAAAGAACAATATGGGCAAAAGATATATAAATTGGCTTTGGATGCCGATATGTCCTGCCCAAACCGGGACGGCACCCTCGATACACGGGGGTGCATTTTCTGTAGTGGCGGCGGTTCCGGTGAATTCGCGACATCACTTACAGGCGGCCTATCTGTATTAAAACAGGTTGACCAAGCGATTAATTTTTTAACCTCCCAGAAAAAATATACAGGAGAAGCCTATATAGCCTATCTCCAATCCTTTTCCAATACCTATGCGCCTATTGGAAAACTACAGGAAATTTACCATGAAATACTAAAACACCCAAAAATCGTTGGTCTGTCTGTTGGGACACGGCCAGATTGTTTTTCGGAAGAAACCTATCAATTACTGGAAGAATGCAGCCATAGAAAGCCTGTCTGGATAGAACTTGGCCTACAGACAATCCATGAAAGCACCGCTCAGTTTATCCGGCGCGGCTATTCCTTATCTGTTTTTGAAAAATGCGTCCAAAACCTGCGAAAACGCGGGATTCCTGTTATTGTCCATATCATCCTGGGGCTTCCAGGGGAATCGATACAGGACATTTTGGAGACAGTAAGATATTTGAACGGACAGGGAATCCAAGGAATTAAATTCCAGCTCCTGCATATTTTACAGGGTACTGACCTTGCAAAAATGCTGCCAAGGCTGAAAATTTACTCACAGGATGAATATATTTCCGTGCTCCTAAAATGCATTGCGCATCTCTCACCCGATATTGTAATCCACCGGCTGACTGGGGACGGCCCAAAAGAACTTATGATTGCTCCAGGCTGGAGCCAGCATAAAAGGAATGTATTAAACCAGATCACCCATACCATGAAAGAACAGAATATTTATCAGGGAAAAGAGTATCACCAAAAAGGAGGAATCCTATGACTACAAACTCCATGAAACTTTATAAATTAATTATTTTATATTTTTTGCATAAAGCAAAACAGGAAATCACAAATGCCACTCTGTCTGATTTTATCCTGAAATACGGTTATACAAACTATTTTTCTATCCAGGAAACGCTTGCCGACCTGACAGAGGACAATATGATCCACACAAGCCAGACACATGCGGCTTCCTACTATACAATTGCAGACAAAGGACTGGAAACCCTGCAGTTTTTTTCCTACCAGCTCCCTAAAGATACTATGCAGCAGATAGACGAATATCTGGCAGATAATAAAATACAGATTACCAATACCGCATCCATCCGCACAGACTATACAAAAACAACTTCTAATGAATACCTGGTCCGTTGTACCATTCTGGAACACGGCGATACAATGGCAGAAATCGCCATTACCCTCCCTACAGAAGATTTGGCAATAGACGCCTGCAGCCACTTTAAAAAGAAAAACAGCGATATCTACCGTTATCTTTTCAAAGCGCTGACTACAGACGAAACAGACAAATTTAATTGAATAATACTTTTACAAATTTCTTTTTGCCGCGCTTTATAACAATTCCATCCATACCAATTGAATCTTTTGTAACAACCGCTTTTACATCAGTAACTTTTTCGCCATCTATGGATACTCCTCCCTGCTCAACATTGCGGCGTGCCTCTCCATTAGAAGCTGCCAGGCCGGCCTTCACGAGCAGGCGGAGGATTCCTATGCTGCCATCCTCAAAGTCCGCTTCTGTAAGCACGGCTTCTGGCATTTCTGCAGCATTCCCACTGGAAAAGAGCGCCCTTGCGCCTTCCTGTGCCTTATTTGCCTCTTCTTCCCCATGCACAAGCTTTGTCAGTTCAAAAGCAAGGATTTCCTTCGCCCTATTTAACTGGCTCCCTTCCCATCCATCCATTTCATTAATCTGCTCTAACGGAAGGAAAGTTAGCATACGGATACAGTTTAATACATCGCTGTCTGCAACATTTCTCCAGTACTGGTAAAAATCAAACGGGCTTGTCTTTTCTGGATCAAGCCAGACAGCCCCTGACTGCGTCTTCCCCATTTTCTTCCCTTCTGAATTTAACAAAAGGTTAATCGTCATCGCATAGGCATCTTCTCCAAGCTTATAATGAATCAGCCGCGTCCCTCCCAGCATATTGCTCCACTGGTCATCGCCGCCAAATTGCATATTGCAGCCATATTTCTGAAACAGCACATAAAAGTCATAGCTCTGCATTATCATATAATTAAATTCCAGGAAACTCAGCCCCTTTTCCATACGCTGCTTATAACATTCCGCATTTAACATCCTGTTTACTGAAAAATGCGGTCCGGCTTCACGCAAAACCTCAATATAGTTTAACCCTAGCAGCCAGTCTGCATTATTGACAAGCAGGGCTTTCCCATCAGAAAAATCAATAAAACGGCTAATCTGCTTTTTAAAACAATCGATATTGTGCTCAATTGTCTCCTTTGTCATCATCTGGCGCATATCCGTACGGCCCGATGGATCGCCTATCATCGCCGTGCCTCCCCCAAGCAGTGCAATTGGCTTGTTTCCCGCCATCTGAAGTCTTTTCATCAGGCAGAGCGCCATAAAATGCCCAACGTGAAGGCTGTCTGCCGTTGGGTCAAAACCAATATAAAAAACAGCTTTCCCTTCATTAATCAGCTCCTTAATCTTTTCCTCATCTGTTACCTGGGCAATCAGCCCACGTGCCACTAATTCATCATATACTGTCATCTTCTGCCTCCATTCTTTCCTAATTGTTGCTATTAACACAAAAAAAGCCCTTTTGCATAATCTGCAAAAGGACGAATTCACTCGTGTTACCACCTTTTTTCACACCCTGCTCACACAAGGCGTCTTACCAGGATACCATAATATCCCTGCACGATAACGGGTGCATCACCGTCAAAGCCTTTGAACCAAAATATGCTATAACCTGCCATATCTGTAATCATTCAGCCCGCTACTCCAGGATGTATTCATAACAGCTTCCACCTGCGCCTCTCATCAACCGGCTGCTTTCTGTCAGCTTTCCCTGCTACTACTTATTCCCTTCGCTGTATTTCTCCATTTGCCCCATCTTAAATGAAAATTGCATATTTGTCAACCTGTAATTCAGGGTAGCACAGGGCAACAGCATTTACTTGTTACTATTCACAGCCAATCGTAGCCAAATTTAAGGAAATAAAAAATATCTTC
>CAJUJR010000024.1 GCA_910586605.1 uncultured Lachnospiraceae bacterium
TCTGCCCTGGCACTATGTACCATTACGTATTCTGCGTAGCGGGAGCGCACCGCTCCGAACTATCCTGGAACTCTGTTGGTTTTCGGCTCAGGCAGTTGTCCGTGCGCGCGCATCTGCTGAAAACTTAAAAAGCAAAGCAATTCTATAAGGGCTAAATTGTCCTGCAGGAAGGAATGTCTTTCTAAATTTTTGTCAGTTTGTAAATTTCAGGAGCTTTCGCTTTTTACAGAAAATTAGGAATCCTGCTTTCTCATGCCGCACATAATGAAAGCGCTTCATAGGGAAAGATATTTTTTATTTCTTTAAATTTGGCTACGATTGGCTGTGAATAGTAACAGTAAAATGCAAAAAGAGAAGGAAAATAAACCTTTGTGTTGATTTTTTTGGGCATATTTGATAAAATTAAACTTAAAATGTAATGGGCTTCTTGGTTAAAATGTCAAGATTATCCAATGCATAGATGAAAAAATACAGAAAGGGGAACCGGAATGAGTGAAGCAACGTTTCGGGGGGGAGTGCATCCCTACGAAGGAAAAGAACTGTCTAGTGATTTACCAATTAAGACGGTGATGCCAAAAGGTGATATGGTATTTCCGATGTCACAGCATATTGGCGCGCCCGCAAAACCGATTGTGAACAAGGGCGACAAGGTATTAGTCGGACAGAAGATTGGCGAAGCCAGTGGATTTATTTCCGCTAATATCTGCTGCTCAGTTTCTGGAACGGTAAAAGCTGTTGAGCCAAGGATGCTTTTAAATGGTTCATCAGCGATGTGTGTAGTGGTGGAAAATGATGGAAACTACACAGGGATTGAAGGTTTGGGGGAAGACCGCGATTATATGGGCCTTACCAACGATGAAATCCGCGAAATTGTGAAGGAAGCAGGAATCGTAGGTATGGGAGGCGCTGGATTCCCAACAAATGTAAAACTGGCTCCAAAAGAGCCGGACAAAATTGATTACATTTTAGTAAATGGCGCAGAATGTGAGCCTTACCTGACATCTGATTACCGCCAGATGTTGGAGTGCCCAGAGGAAATCGTGGGCGGGTTAAAGGTAATCCTGAAGCTTTTTGACAAGGCGAAGGGGTTAATCTGCATTGAGGATAATAAGCCGGAAGCCATTGCGAAGATGCAGGCTGCAGTTTCTAACGAAAGCCGCATTGATGTTAAAGTACTAAAGACAAAATATCCGCAAGGGGGCGAACGTACGCTGATTTCTGCCGCAACTGGAAGGAAGATTTATTCTAAAAAGCTTCCGGCGGACGCAGGATGCATCGTGGATAATATTTCTACTGTAATTGCGATATACCGTGCTGTCTGCAAGAGGACGCCATTGATTACAAGGGTTATGACCCTGACCGGGGATGCGTTTAAGAAGCCGGTTAATGTTAATGTCCGTTTAGGCTGTAACCATGCGGATTTGGTTCCGGAAGGGGAAGGCTTTGGGCAGGAGCCGGCAAAAATTATCTCTGGCGGGCCTATGATGGGATTTGCCATGTTTGACCTGAATGTACCAGTGACAAAAACCTCTTCTTCTATCTTGGCAATGACAAAAGATGAAGTGGCAGAGTTTGAGCCGACGCCTTGTATCCGCTGCGGACGCTGTGTGGAGGCATGTCCGGGTAATTTAGTGCCGCAGAAGATGGCAGTTGCCGCAATGAACAATGATTATGATACATTTGTAAGCTTAAATGGCATGGAGTGCTACGAATGCGGAAGCTGCACATATGTCTGCCCAGCAAAGCGCCCATTGACGCAGTCCTTTAAACAGGCGCGCCAGCATGTGGCTGCACAGGCCAGAAAGAAATAGGAGGTGTAACGTAAAGTGAGTAATTTATTAAATATATCATCGTCACCGCATGTTCGTGACAAATCCAGCACGAGAAGCATAATGTGGGATGTATTTCTTGCACTTATACCTGCTGCTCTTTTTGGTGTTTGGAATTTTGGCTATCAGGCTGCCGTGCTGATTGCAGTCTGTATTGCTACCTGTGTATTGACAGAATATATCTGGCAGCAGGGAATGAAACTTCCGCTGACAGTTAGTGATGGGAGTGCAGCGCTGACAGGGCTTTTGCTGGCATTGAACCTGTCTTCTACCTTCCCGGTTTGGATGGCTATCTTGGGAAGTGTATTTGCGATAATTATTGTAAAGCAGTTATTTGGCGGATTGGGGCAAAACTTTATGAATCCGGCGCTTGGTGCAAGATGCTTCCTTATGGTATCTTTTGCAGGAAAGATGACTTCCTTTACATATGATGGGGTAACAGGGGCTACCCCTCTTGCATTGATTAAGAGCGGCGATGATTCTACAGAGCTTTTAGATATGTTCCTTGGGACGATTGGAGGGACAATCGGTGAGACTTCTACGGTTGCGTTGCTGCTTGGTGCGGCATACTTGTTGGTGCGCAAGGTAATTACATGGAAGATCCCTGTATGCTATATTGCAACTTTTGCAGTTTTTGCACTGCTTTTTGGCGGGCATGGGTTTGATATGACATACCTTGCAAAAGAGATTTGCGGAGGCGGCCTGATCCTGGGTGCATTTTTTATGGCAACAGATTATGTAACAAGCCCGATTACGCCAAAGGGGCAAATCGTTTTTGGTATTCTTCTTGGTATCCTGACAGGGGTATTTCGTATTTTTGGCGCTTCCGCAGAGGGAGTTTCCTATGCGATTATTATTTCCAATCTTTTAGTACCGCTGATTGAGAAGGTGACAATCCCTGTTCCGTTTGGAAAGGAGGGAATAAAAGATGGCAAGTAATGCAAAATCACAGAGTACACTGATTCATGATACAATCTGCCTTTTTATGATTACGTTGATTGCAGGCATTTTGCTTGGCGCCGTGAATATGATTACAGTAGACCCGATTAAAGAACAGGCGGAAAAGGCAAAACAGGAAGCATATGCGGCTGTTTATGATGGTGCGGAGTTTGTTTCAGATGATGGAGTGAATTCATCTTTAAAAGCTTTCCAGGCCGATCTTGCATCAGGTAAGGTAAAGACAGCATCTGGTTCTGATTTGTCTGATGTGGAAATCCAGGAAGTCATGAAGGCGACTGTGGATGGGCAGGATGCTGGATATGTTATGACTTGCAGCGGCAAAGGCTATGGCGGCGCTGTTAAAGTTGCGCTTGGTATTGACGGGGAAGGCGCGATTAAGGGAATCCAGATTATGGATTGTACAAATGAAACACCAGGCCTTGGGCAGAACAGTTCCAAAGAGGATTGGAACAGCCAGTATATCGGTATGACTACTGCACAGGATGTTTCTGTTGTAAAAGATGGAAGTGGCAGTAAGGACAATGGCACAATTAATGCGATAAGCGGTGCGACGATTACTAGCAACGCTGTAACGAGGGCGGTTGACGGTTCCTTATTGTTTATCGCATCATTATCAGAGTAGGAGGGAAATTCATGAATTCATGTACAGAACGTTTAAAGAATGGTATCATTACGGAAAATCCCACCTTTGTAATGATGCTTGGTATGTGTCCAACGCTTGCGGTAACATCTTCCGCAATTAACGGTTTGGGCATGGGGCTTACGACGACAGTCGTATTAGTTTTATCAAATGCATTTATTTCATTGCTCCGTAAAGTGATTCCAGATAAAGTGCGTATTCCGGGCTTTATCGTAGTAGTAGCATCTTTTGTTACGATTATCCAGTTGTTGTTAAAAGCGTTCCTGCCATTCCTTGACAGTGCGCTTGGCGTATATATACCGCTGATTGTGGTTAACTGTATTATCCTGGGAAGGGCAGAAGCATATGCATCAAAAAATTCTGTCTTGCCATCTATTTTTGACGGTCTTGGGATGGGGTTAGGCTTTACGTTTGGCCTTACCTGCCTTGGTATTTGCCGCGAAATCCTTGGTGCAGGTGCGATTTTTGGTAAAACATTTATACCAGAAGATTTCCATATTACATTTTTTGTATTGGCTCCAGGGGCATTCCTTGTACTGTCTTTCCTAACGGCAATCCAGAATAAGTTAAAGCTGCCGTCTGCTACAAATGTAGCTGGTGACGACAGCCTGTCATGTGGTGGGAACTGTGCGTCTTGTACAGGTGCAAGCTGTGTGGCAAATAAGGGAATCGTTGAGGCAGAGCGCGCCGCAGAAAAAGCTGCAAAGGCGCAGGCTGCAAAGGAGGCCGCAGAAAAAGCAAAAGCTGCAAAGGCTGCGAAAGCAGCACAGGATGCAGCAAAGAAAAAGGAGGAGTGATTTAAGTGAATTTATTTGTGATTATTATTTCATCAATGCTCGTGAGCAACGTAGTGCTTAGTCAGTTCCTCGGTATCTGCCCTTTCCTTGGCGTATCGAAAAAGGTTGAGACTTCTGTCGGCATGGGAGCCGCAGTTACCTTCGTTATCACGATTGCATGTATGATTACCTATCCGATTTATTATGGGATATTAGTGCCGATGGGGCTGGAATATCTCCAGACAATTGCATTTATCCTGATTATCGCAGCTTTGGTACAGTTTGTGGAAATGGCGTTAAAGAAGTTTATGCCTGCGCTCCATGCTTCATTGGGCGTATACCTTCCTCTGATTACAACAAACTGTGCAGTGCTTGGTGTTGCGATTAATAATATTTCTGATGGCTATAATTTTATCGAAAGTGTTGTATGTGGTATCTGTACGGCGCTTGGTTTCCTGATTGCGATTACAATCCTTGCAGGAATCCGTGAACGTATTGAGTTTAATGATGTCCCAGAATCTTTTAAAGGGACTCCGATTGTACTGGTAACGGCAAGTTTAATGGCGATTGCATTCTGCGGTTTCGCAGGATTGGTTTAGGAAGGGGGAAGACAGTATGACGCAAGTATTAATTGCAGCAGCAGTAATTGGTATTACAGGACTTCTCATTGCCCTTCTTCTCGGATTTGCCGCAATTCAGTTTGAAGTACCAGTAGATGAAAAAGAAATCGCTGTCCGGGAGTTTTTGCCTGGCAATAACTGCGGCGGCTGTGGATATGCAGGCTGCGATGCCCTTGCAAAAGCAATTGCAGCAGGTGAAGCGGCTGTAAATGCCTGCCCAGTCGGCGGCGCAGCAGTAGCAGCTAAAATTGGTGAAGTAATGGGCGTTGATGGCGGCGAGGCCGTAAAGATGGTGGCATTTGTGAAATGTGCTGGGACCTGTGCAAAAGCAGGGATTAAAGCAAACTATTATGGTATATCTGACTGTAAGCGCGCAGCAGCAATCCCAGGACGCGGCGATAAGGCATGTTCTTTTGGGTGCATGGGCTTTGGCTCTTGCGTGGCTGCCTGCCAGTTTGATGCAATCCATGTACAGCAGGGGATTGCAGTAGTTGATAAAGAGCACTGTGTAGCCTGCGGGAAATGTATTGAAGAGTGTCCAAATGGGCTGATTGAATTAGTGCCATATGATGCTAAATTTGGCGTATCCTGCTCCAATAAGGAGA
The DNA here is from genome assembly GCA_910586605.1 of uncultured Lachnospiraceae bacterium. Lineage (GTDB taxonomy): Bacteria > Bacillota > Clostridia > Lachnospirales > Lachnospiraceae > Butyribacter. The sequence goes on from CAJUJR010000024.1 coordinate 5,431, forward strand.
AAGGGCCAAAGGTTATGGCAGTGTGCGACACAGGCTGTATTGGCTGCGGTATCTGTGTAAAGCAGTGTGAAGCTGGCGCAATTACTGTAGAAAATAATGTGGCACATATTGACCAGGGCAAATGTACTGGCTGCGGCGCATGTGCAGCAAAGTGCCCGAAGAAAGTTATTATGGCACATTAGTTTGCTAAATAGTTTTATGTAAAAAAGAGGAATGCCAGGGGACACTTCATATAAGGAAGTGTCCCCTGTGGCATTTTAAAGAATTTGTGAAGATCAATCGCTATACTCCCAGTTCTTTTTCTATATCGTCTGCTGATATGGTTCTTTTTATAATTCCTTAAATCTGAAATAGGTTTAACATTAGGCATATCAATTCCCCCAATCCTATATTTGAAATAATGTGCTGCTTCTTATATATATTATACCTATTAACAGCAGATTATTTAATATATCTACATGTGAATTTACAGCAATATTACTTTTCACACTACGTCAGATTCTAGGGTTTTTGGGATGTTTTGTGCCAAAAGTACGAATTCTGCGGCATCATTTTGCATTGTTTTTGCAAAATGTGTGCATTCAGCGTTGAGCACACTCCTTATTTATAATTTGTGATAATTTTTGGTTATGATACCCATCTTTCGGCTTTGGGTGGTAAAACGGAAAGGTGACAGATTATAAAATGCCTAGTAATTGTGTTTTTTCTATAAGTAAAACAAGCTTGTGCTTTATTCCCGCGAAGGCAAAGTGAGGGCACAACCTCTAATGTTGCTATGTGTCGAAAAATAGCGAATTATAAAATGTATATATAATAATTAAATGATATAATTAGATTGTAAGCAAAAGATAATTTTGCATTATCAGCTTGAACGATGAACCTAGAGCGTGTTTGAAAATTCATTCTCACAAGATGCATTCTATGCTTTGTGCTATATTTGCCCCAAATTTAGTCAATGTAGCCCGCTACACCTCCTAAATTTGGAACAAATCTCCCACAAAGGGTGAAACACATCTTATAAAAAGCAATTTTCAAACACGCCCTAGAGAATATAGGTAGATAAAAGGGATGGGAGGTGAAAGAATGTATGAAATCATACAGAGAATTAATTGTTAGAGTGTATTCTTGCCCAAACAGATGACAAGGATATTCAGGTAACTTGTTAAGACAAAGATACTAAAAGCAGGGAGGAATTCACATGAACATGAGAAAAAGAAATTCAATTGCTAATTATGCAAGAAAAACTATTATACTATTATTAATATTAAGTTTACTGCCATGTAATTTACTACATGCATCTGCTTTCACAGTTAATAATGGGATAATGAAGAGCAGTTACAAATTTAATCCATATGTTGAAGATAATATTGATATGAAAGATTCCTATAAAGTTGAGTTTGCAATAGAATCAGAATGGGAAAACCATTATAATGGCAAGATAACCATAAAAAATATTTCTGATCAGGATATCAAGAATTGGACACTTTCTTTTGTTTCTAAAGATACTATAGAAAATATATGGTCTGCAGAAATAGAGAAACATGACAATGATACATATATTATAAAAAATTCAGGCTGGAATCAGGACATTAAAGCAGGTCAAGAAATCAGTTTTGGATTCACTGCCAGTTACAAACAGGAAGCGGATACCCCACATGATTTTCTTATGCAAAATTTATGTCTGGATAATACAGATAAAGAAGAAACTGTTACAAATAATTCTTACGAAGTTAAGTTTGTGATAGAATCAGAATGGGAAAACCATTATAATGGTAAAACCATTATAATGGTAAGATAATCATAAAAAACATATCTGATAAAGATATTAAGAATTGGACACTTTCTTTTATTTCTAAGGATATTATAGAGAATATATGGTCTGCAAAAATAGAAAAGCATGATAATGATACATATCTTGTGAAAAATTTAGGTTGGAATCAGGATATTAAAGCAGGTCAGGAGATTAGTTTTGGGTTCACTGCTAGTTATAAGCAAGAGGCTAATACTCCACATAATTTTCTTATACCAAATTTATATAAGGATGATGTAACCGAGAATGATAATAATTTAGATGATTTAGATGAGTCGGATGAATTAGATGATTTTTTTGAAGCCGAACTTACAATAGAATCAGAATGGGAAAATCATTATAATGGAAAGATAACCGTAAAAAATATTTCTGATAAAGATATAGAAAATTGGAAGCTTTCCTTTATTTCCAAGGATACTATAGAAAATATATGGTCCGCAAAAATAGACGCGCATGATAGTGACACATATATTGTAAAGAATTTGGGCTGGAATCAGGACATTAAAGCAGGCCAAGAAATTAGCTTTGGGTTCACTGCCAGTTATAAACAGGAAGCGGATGCCCCACATGATTTTTATATGTCAAGCATATGTAAGAAAGTGGAAGCAACACATATGATAGACTATAAAATAGTATCAAATTGGGGAACAGGACTAAACGGAGAAATAACGGTTAAAAATACTTCTAATAAAGTAATAGAAGACTGGCGTTTGATTTTTGAAAGCAATCTAGATATTGAGCGGTTTTGGACAGCAGAAGTGGATGGCAAAGAAGGGAACATTTATTTTGTCAAAAATCTTGGGTATAATGCCAATATAGCTCCTGGGGAAACACTTACATTAGGCTTTTCCGCAAAGGGTACAGAAGGGAAAATTCTAATGAAAGAGTTTACTTTGTATTATATGGATGTATATACAGAGGATACTACTGATACGGATGGCGATGGTCTTTACGATACCTATGAAAAAACGCTTGGTACAAATCCAGAGAAAAAAGATTCCGATAGTGATGGCCTGGATGATTATTTTGAAGTGTATACCTTAGCAACAGATCCTTTGAAAGCAGATTCTGACGGAAATGGTGTCTCAGATGCAGAGGAAGACAATGACAAGGATGGTCTGAGCAATATGGAAGAATATAAACTGGGCACAAATCCTACCAACAATGACAGTGATGGAGATGGCTTAACCGATAAGGAAGAATATACCATATACAAGACAGACCCATTAAATGAAGATACTGATAACGATGGTTTAACCGACAAAGAAGAAATAGACCTTGGTTTTAATCCACTCTTGGCAGATACGGATGGCAATGGTATAATTGATTCTGAAGAAAACCTTAAACAAGTAGCTGTATATAATGGTTTTTGGGATGACACTTTAATTAAGGAAATCCAGATATCTGCAACTGTTTATGGGGACATTTATGATGCGCTTTTCCTTGATGATATGATAGATGATATAGAAGATGTCAAGGGGGTAGTCAGCGGTTTCTATGAAATAGAAAATGAAGAAGAATACAAGCTGAGTACAAAGTTTTTCTTGGATAAAACGAAAGATTATAATATACATGACCTTGTTGTTTTAAAAATAGGACGGAGAGATAGAGAAATTGTAGAAACTATAGCAGATGAAAAAAATGCTACTTTATCAGTTGAGATAGATGACAGCAATGCTATTTATTGTGTCGTAAATCGTATACTTTATGAAAATGGAAAAAGCGATACTGATAGTACTTCAAAAAATAGCAATGGAAAATTTCCTGTTTCAAGAAAAAAGAAAGGAAAAAGTAAAGTTGATATTTTAAAAGAGAAGTTAACTGACCAAATAAAAAAAGACCAAAAAAATAAAAGATATCTGAGAATATATTCGCCTGAAGAAGCAGTAGATTTAGTGTTGAAATATGATGATACTATCTCTGCGGCATCTACAAAATTGGGTATCCAAAAAGCGATGATTCAGGCAATATTATTTAGGGAATTAGCGTGCATTAATCCATTGGATTTATTAGGGGATATAGCTGTTCAAAATTATTATATAAATCAGTATTTGTTAGAAGAATATATGAACAAAAGTTGGATGCAGCAACTAATAAGCGAACCGCCTCAAATGTCTTTACCTCAAAGGGAAGATTGTAGTACTGGATTAGGACAAATTTTTGCAAAAACAGGAATTAAAGCAAGAAACTGTTTTCTTTCCAAAGGACAGAAAAAATATACTTATAGTAATTGGAAACAACGAAAAAAGGTATGGTATAAGTTAAAGGACGACAATAAATATAATACTACAATGGTTGCCAAAGTGCTGAAAATGGAAGCCGGGAATATCTTTTTAGTTGTCCCAACAAAAAAGGATGCGTCGCTAGTTATGAGCAGATATAATTATGGTGGAGTAAAGAAGTCGACAAAATATGGTAAAGAATGTTACAGATATTACAAATTTTTCAAATCCTTTAATGGATGGAAGGGGATGTAATGAAAGATAAATTATTTACTTATTTTAAGAATGTATGCCAGGTTTTCCTTAGCATTTTGGAAGGGTGGTTTTTTTTATGGTGGTTTCTTTACGCATGGTTTTTTATCACAGACCGTAAAGATCAGGAGTCAATAGAACTGGGTATTCCTCTTGGTTGGACAATGGTTGTAATTGGTGTTATTGTAATTTTTGCCATTGAATTTTCTATGTACCACAGAAATAAAAACTGGAAAAAATATTTACTGTTCAGTTTACTACCGTGTATATCATCTAGCCTAATTACTTTTTTGTATTTATGTTTACAATAAAATTTGCCTGCTTTTTCATTAAATCGCCTATATTTTGTAGTTCTGCTTATTATTTATAGCATTAGATGTTTTAAGTAAATAACATTGGTCGTGAATAGTACTATATGAAATATAAATATCTGTTATAACTTCAATTAGGCTTTTGGAAATTCCTCCAAAAGCCTGTTATACTTTAGCCAGAATCGGATCAAGAAGCTGTCGGACTTCTAAAGTGCATTCTGCATAGATTTTTAAAAATTCAAGGAATGGGAAAATGCCAAAATACTGCCCCACATATACAACTACTTCTTTTGGTTTTATTTCTTTATAGTTTTTGGCAGCGACAGGCAATGATTTGCCTGTGTAAGCCTCCCCTTCTACGAGGTTTTTGTATATTTGGAAAAAAAGGTAACCGGTTAGGGTCATTACAATATGGAAAGTAATATAATTATATTTTGTACTTTTAAAACCACTTAATTTCCAGAAATCTTTCATCTGGCGGAAGTCTTCTTCTATTTCCGGGCGCAGTTCATATGTCTGGACAATCTGGCGTGCGGTTTTTGTGGTGTCAGTCGTCATAAAGACAAAAAATTTTCCTGTTTTTTTGTCATGTACGACACATGCATTTACCGGTACATCTTTTTCTGGGGTATCACTTGCCCACAGTGGTCCAAGGGATTTTACAGGCTGTATTTCCTGGCCTTTCCTTTTTTTGTTGGGATGCTTCTGCCATTTCCCGCCGGAAACAGCCAGGGATGCTGCATCTTTAAATATATCCATGTTTTCCCTTGCAGGGACATAGGTATCAACTTTACGTTCTGTTTTACGGTAATTTGTCATTTCACGTGACAGGAATCCCCTGTCCTTTATTAATATGTCATTTTCATGGAAACAGGAAGTGTTTTTTAACATTTCCCTGCATAATTCCATGTCATGGGTTTTTAAGGTGCCAAAGACTATTTCTTCTGCCATGCCTGCGTCGCCTGTAATGCCGCGCAGTACACCAAGTTTATATCCACGCATGGTTTCACCGTCTATGGTTACAACAGAGGAATTTTCATAATTTGCGTTACCAAGGTTTACAGGGATTTTAGTACAGTCCAGTATATGTATGCACGGCTGCACACCAAGATTTTTTAATGCACAGTCCTGCACATAATGGTTATAAAAAGAAATCAGTTCCCCGCTGCTGTATTTTTTCACAAGTTTACGCATTACACTTTCAGAAAAGAGCCCGTCACTTACATTACGTCCATAATCCCATGCATTCCAGCCAAGTTCTGCAAGCAGTCCTGCATCTGTAACTGCAAAAGGGATATCAGTAAGGCTTGTTTTCTGTTTGAGTTTTGCAGTAATGGCAAGTGTCAGGAATATATCCGGGGGGATATGCAGGCTGTCACTGCGTTTATCTTCAAACACATCATTAAGCGGCTCAAGAAAGCCATGGTGTTTCATAGCCAAAACAATAGAATCGGCGAGCGCTGGCAGTGCCAGTTCTGCAGTGTCTATTTTACCTGAATGTATTGCTTCAAGTACCTTTTCCTTATCTTTTTTACTAATCTGTATCATAATGTTATTCCCTGCCTTTATACCAGAATGGTTATTTCACCCATCTGATTATAACAGTTTTATTACATTATGTCCCAAAGACTTATTGAAGTTGGTTTTAATCCACTCTTGGCAGATTCGGATGGCAATGGTATAATTGATTCTGAAGAAAATCTTAAACAAGTAGCTGTATATAATGATTTTTGGGATGACACTTTAATTAAGGAAATCCAGATATCTGCAACTGTTTATGGGGACATTTATGATGCGCTTTTCCTTGATGATATGATAGATGATATAGAAGATGTCAAGGGGGTAGTCAGCGGTTTCTATGAAATAGAAAATGAAGAAGAATACAAGCTGAGTACAAAGTTTTTCTTGGATAAAACGAAAGATTATAATATACATGACCTTGTTGTTTTAAAAATAGGACGGAGAGATAGAGAAATTGTAGAAACTATAGCAGATGAAAAAAATGCTACTTTATCAGTTGAGATAGATGACAGCAATGCTATTTATTGTGTCGTAAATCGTATACTTATAGTAATTGGAAACAACGAAAAAAAGTATGGTATAAATTAAAAGACGACAATAAATATAACACTACAATGGTTGCCAAAGTTTTGAAGATGGAAGCTGGTAACATCTTTTTAATTGTCCCAACAAAAAAGGATGCATCGCTAGTTATGAGTAGATATAATTATGGTGGGGTAAAGAAACCAACAAAATATGGTAAAGAATGTTACAGATATTACAAATTTTTCAAATCCTTTCATGGATGGAAAGGGATGTGATGAAAGACAAAATATTTATCTTCGTAAAGATTATTTGCCAAGTTCTGATAAGCATTCCAGAAGGATGGTTTTCTTTTTGGTGGTTTGCTTATGCTATCTTCTTCATCATAGACCGGGAAGACCAGGAAGCAATTGAGATAGGCGTTCCAATTGGATGGACAATGATTGTTATTGGGGGTATTACATTATTTAGTATAGAATTTATTATGTACCGCCGGAATAAAAGCTGGAAAAATTATTTTCTATTCAGTTTACTCCCCTGTATATCAACTGCCTTAGTTACTTTTTTATATACCTTTCTCCCTTACAGGTAACAAACAATCGTTTTTTTCTAATTCCGTTGATGGATGGAAGGAGTGTAATGAAACAAAAACTATTCCTCTATATAAAGGTTGTCTGCCAGATTTTAATCAGTGTTTTTGAAGGATGGTTTTCTTTTTGGTGGTTGGGCTTTGCATATGTAGGTATTACAGACCGAAAGGACAGAGAGTCAATAGAAGTTGCTGTTCCAATTGGATGGACAATGGTTGTGATTGGTGCTATTGTAATTTTTAGTATTGAGTTCATTATGTACCGCTGGAATAAAAATTGCAAAAAATATTTACTGTTCAGTTTACTCCCCAGTATATCAACTGCCTTAGTTGCTTTTTTATATGTCTTTTTTTGTTGAATGTAATAAACAAATTCCTTTTCAGGGACAGAAAAAATATATTTATAGCAATTGAAAACAATGAAGTAACACAAACAATGCAAAAGCATTACAAGCGTATTGATTTTGCATTGTTTGTTCGTTATTCTTATTATAGATGTGGAATAGATATACGGAGATGGAATCAATAGCAAGTATGATTCAAGTAAGGGTAGATGATGATTTAAAAACAAAATCAGACGCTTTGTTTAAGGATTTAGGAACAGATACCACAACTGCAATCCGTATGTTTTTAACGCAAGCACTGGCAGTAAATGGCTTTCCGTTTGAAAAAAAAGGCCAAATACGAATCCATATGGAGTATTGGCAGAATATGAAATATTAGATAAGCTGGAAAAATTACGAGAGCAGGCAGCACAGGGAATATATAAGGATGCGGCAGAGGTTTCCTGTGATATGAGGGCAAAGTATATAATATAAATATCTCTGTTTTAAAGAAACACTTTTCCCAGCAGCATCTATATGATATGATTAAATTATCTGGAAAAGTGAGGAGGTATCTGATATGCAATATATAAAACCAATACCAATCGGGGTAGAATTTTATAAGCAGATGATAAGTGAAGAATATTATTATATAGATAAAACACTTCTAATACGTGATTTACTGGCACAAAAGAATATGGTTACATTGTTTACACGTCCAAGACGTTTTGGGAAAACGTTAGCCCAGAGCATGTTAAAGACCTTTTTTGAAAAAGAGATACTTCCAGACGGAACAGCAGCAGATAATTCTGTGTACTTCCAGGGGAAAAAAATTATGGAAGCAGGCGTGGAATATACCAGGCATATGGGACAATACCCTGTAATATTCCTGTCCCTAAAATCAGCGAAGCAGCCAACATATGAAATGGCATATGAAAACCTTGCTTTTGAAATCAGAAAAGAATATGACAGGCACAGGTATATCCTTGAAAATGATAATCTTACAGAAGAAGACAAAAAAATATACCAGTCCATATTAGCAATGGAAGCTGGCAATACTATATTCGCCAGAGCCATAGCATTGTTATCAGAATGCCTTGAAAAATACCACAAACAGAAAGTAATCATTCTTCTTGATGAATATGATGTACCACTTGAAAATGCCTATTTTAACGGCTTTTATGATAAAATGGTTACCTTTATCCGCTCATTGTTTGAATCTGCATTAAAAACAAATGAAAGCCTTAAAATGGCCGTAGTAACAGGCTGTCTGCGTATCAGTAAGGAAAGCATATTTACAGGGCTTAATAATCTTGATGTTGTCTCTGTTCTTAATGAAGATTATGCAGAATATTTTGGATTTACACAGAATGAAGTTGACAATTTACTTAAAGCTTATAATTTAACACAAAAAACGAATGAAGTAAGGAGCTGGTATGACGGCTATCTCTTTGGAAATACAGAGGTCTATAATCCCTGGAGTGTGATAAATTATGTAAAAGATATTGTCCACAGGAATACAGAATTTCCAAAGCCATACTGGTCTAATACATCCTCCAATAGTATAGTGCGTGAATTAATTGAAAATGCAGATGATAATACAAAACAAGAACTTGAAAGGCTTATTGCAGGTGATACAATAGAAAAACCCATACATGAAGATATTACCTATGAGGATATTTACAAATCCCAGGACAATTTATGGAACTTCCTGTTTTTTACAGGGTATCTTAAAACTGTGGAAAAAAGTTTCGTAGGACAGCAGATATATATGGCAATGAAAATACCAAATGAAGAAATTTCATATATATACAAAAACAATATAAGGGAATGGTTTATGCAGTGTATTGGAAAACAGGATTTGTCAGGGCTGGTAAAAGCATTGGAAGAGGGGGACTGTGAAACAGCGTCCGATATTATCACAGGGCAGCTTATGGATACAATAAGTTTTTATGACTACAAAGAAGATTATTACCATGGTTTTATGGCAGGGCTTTTAAGGCATAACAATAAGTATATTTTAAAATCCAACAGGGAAAGTGGCAGCGGGAGATATGATTTATGTCTTAAAACAATGAGGATACGCAAGGGCAGGGTAATTTTGCTTGAATTAAAAGTAGCAGACAGCATAAATAAATTAGAAAAAGGCTGTATGGAAGCGCTGGAACAGATAGAAAAACTTCATTATGATAGTGACATGATAGAAGAGGGTTACACGGATATCCTGAAATATGGTATCTGTTTTTATAAAAAGGAATGTTTTGTAATGAATCATGTAGCGACAAATGAGACATGAATGGACGGAAAGGGGCGTAATGAAAGATAAAGTACTTACCTGCTTAAAAAATTATTTGCTATTCAGTTTACTCCCCTTTATATCAACTGCCTTAGTTACTTTTTTATATACCTTTCTCCCTTACTGGTAACAAACAATCGTTTTTTCTAATTCCGTTGATGGATGGAGGGGATGTCATGGCATTGATTCTTGTTGTGGAGGATAACCTAGATTACAGGGAGGTTCTTGTGAACTTCCTGGAAAGCGCAGAGTATAGGGTAATGGCGGCGGCAGATGGTGTGGAAGCGCTGGAGCTTGCAGGAAAATACGATTTTGATTTGGTGCTGTTAGATTTGATGCTGCCCAAAATAGATGGGTATGGTGTCTGTGAGATGCTCCGTAAGGATTCTGACGTGCCTGTAATTATGCTTACGGCACTTGGCAGTGAGGAACATCAGATTAAAGGATATAATCTGTATATTGATGATTATATTACAAAGCCGGTATCTATGGCAGTTTTGCTGCATAAAGTGGCAGCAGTGTTAAGGCGGGCGTCCCATTCAGGGGCGGACTGCCTGTGTTACCATAATATTTCGCTGGATTTAAAGGGGCATACAGTAAGTGTTGCAGGAAAAGATGTTGGCTTTACACTGCGGGAGTTTGAAATTTTATTGGAGCTGATGCAGGCGCCGGGTGAAGTAATTACCAGGCAGTCACTTCTTACAAAGCTGTGGGGATATGAATTTTATGGAGATACCCGGATTGTGGATACCCATATAAAAAATATCAGGAAAAAATTAGGCGGGGGAGAATGTATTGAAACAGTCCGTGGCGTAGGCTATAAGATGCAAAGGGCGGATGGAGAAAAGGAATGAAAAAATTAACACAAAAAACCTTTTTAATGCTGTTGGCGCTTTGCGTTATTATTAGCATCCTGTCATATGTTTTTATCGGGATTTTTATTCCGGCTGCAAATGAAAAGCAGTCGCGCCGCCATTTAGAAGAAAAGGCGGAAATATTGGTTTCTGAGCTTAGGGCGGTCAAAGCATCAGAAAGCGAGGGCTTGTTTTTGGCGTTTATCCAGGAAACAGGCGCAGATATAAAATTGTTGAACAGAAACCGTGAAGAAGTCAGCTTATTTACTTTCCAGAAGAAAGAGGGGCAGCAGAAGATACAGGCAGGCGCATCAGAGTATCCGTTCCGTTTTTTGGGTTCCGGCAGGGAATATATCCTTATGGTAAGTTATAATCCGGCGCATACAGAGGAAATTGTAACTGCTGTATTGCGCAGCCTGCCATTTGTCGGCGGGAGCATTCTGCTTTTCTCGTTTTTGAGCGCCCTGCTTTTTTCGTATTATACGACACGCCCAATTATCCGTATCAGTGAGATTGCAGGCCGAATGGCCAATCTGGATTTTAGTTGGTATTGCCCGGATGTGCGGTATGATGAAATCGGTGGGCTGTCAAAAAGCATTAACGAGCTGTCAGACAGGCTGCATGGGGCGCTGTCAGAACTGAACAGCCGAAATGCCCTGCTTGCAGATGAAATTGTCTTTGAAAAGGAGAGGGAACGCAGGCGTATGCTTTTCTTCTCAGGCGTATCCCATGAGTTAAAAACGCCAATTGCCATAGTGATTGGACAGCTTGAGGGGATGCAGGCAGGAATCGGCGTTTATAAAGACAGGGATAAATATCTTGCCCGTTCCATCCAAATTCTGGAGTCATTAAACAGTTTTATAAAAGAAATCCTGTCAGTTTCCCATATTGATATGGCGGGGAAAGAGGAGAGCAGTGTTGTCCTGCTTTCTTCTGTGATAGAAGAGCTTTTAAATGATTACCGTGATATGATGGAATTTCAGGCAATCCAATTGCAGGCGGATATAGAAAAAAATATTTATGTTTATGGCGATGGAAAGCTTTTGAAGAAAGCCCTTGGAAATGCAATAGGAAATGCCGCAGGGCATTCACGGGAAAATGGAACGGTCCGTGTGACGTTTAGGAAAGACGATGGCAGGCCGGTATTATCTATTATAAATTCCCCGGCACATATAGAGGAAGAGGATTTGCCGCATATTTATGAAGCGTTTTACCATGCGGGGAAAGATACGGCACATGGCAGCGGGCTTGGGCTGTATATTCTGCGCATGATTTTTGAAACATATGGAATAGGGTATCGTATTGAAAACTGCGGGAATGGGGTGAAATTTACTGCGGAATTTAAGGAAGCGTTGGTCTGACTGGCGCTTTTTTGTTTAATAGGAAATTGCGCTGTAACGTAGTGGTCATCGACAAGAATTGCAAAGCAATTCTTGCTAGGGCACCAGCGCTGGCGGTGCCCTTTTTTGTGCATTATAGGAAATTAATAGTAACATCTCCACAAAAACTCCACATAAAACACACATAAGCTACAGACAAACTCTGCACAGTATATGGTAGGATAGAAAGCAGGAGGTGTTCACATATGAAGATTGAAGCAAATGACATTACAATGATTTATCCTTCGGGGAAAAAAGCGTTGGAGGATATTACGCTACAGGCAGAAACGCCTAATTTTATCGGTATATTAGGGCCGAATGGCGCAGGGAAAACAACGCTTATGAAATTACTGATTGCAGGTCTGCTTCCCACAAAAGGGAAGATACTGCTGGATGGGAAGCCGCTGCTTTCGCAGGAAAAGAGACTGAAATCCAATCTTGGGTATCTGCCGCAGAGCTTTGGCTTATATGATGAACTGACAGTCTGGCAGTTCCTGGATTATATGGCAGCGCTAAAGGGCATAAAGGGCAGGGGCAAGGCGGTTGGTTCTGTGTTAGGGCAGACGAATATGGCAGAGTTAAGAAAGGTGAAAATACGCCGGCTTTCAGGCGGGCAGCGCCAGCGGGTGGGGATTGCCCAGGCACTGCTTGGCGACCCGGAATTAATTATCCTGGATGAGCCAACAGTTGGGCTTGACCCGGAGGAACGTGTTAAGTTCCGCAATATTTTTTCTGAAATGGCACAGAATAAAATTATTCTGCTGTCAACACATATTGTAGAGGATGTGCAGGCTGTATGTAACCGGGTGCTTGTTATTTATAGTGGTTCAATCCTGTTTGACGGTACGCCGTCTGAATTGATTTCGCGAACAGAGGGGCATGTCGGGGTTTTTGTGTCGCAGCTTGGTGAAGAGATTCCAGAAGGATGTGAAGCAGTCTCCAAAGTAAATGTTGCGGAAGGAATACAATGCAGGGTTGTTGCGGATGAGCTGCCTTCCTTTGCAAAAAGTGTAGAGCCGACATTAGAAGACGCCTATCTTTACTGTATAAGCCGAGAGGAGGGGAAAGAATGAAATTTATCCCGCTTTACCGTGTAGAGTTTACAAGATTAGCATTATCAAAGTCCCTGTGGGTTATTGCAGCGCTGTGTCTGTGCGCCCCTCTTCTGGGCTATTCTGTTATTACAGCGAGCATGTCTGAAGTTATGTCAGGGAAATATATTGCAAACCCTGTGCTTGCAGGAACGACGGTTGGTGCAATTCTGTGGGCGGTATTTACTATAGCAGAATCTGACAGGCTGCACTGTACAGGAACTGATGTGATTACAGGTTCGATTGCCTCTCCTCTCAGGCTTTGTGCTGCAAGGACGGCGGCAATCCTTTCGTTATCTGTGATAACAGTACTTTTATGTGCCCTTCTTTATCTGCCATATATGGCAGGGAAGATGGAATATCTTTTTTCTCTTGGATTTTACATGGGAAACTTTTTTGCATTTATGATGCCGACATGGTGTAGTTCTATTTTGTTTGCAGAAGCATTTTACCAAATTTCAAGGCGCGTAGAAATTGCCGCTGTGCTCTATGCAGCGCTTTGCTATTTCAGCCTTAGCAAATTTGCCGAGGAAGATTACTTCCTGCGCTGGATAAATCCGCTTGTAGTGACATATTCAGATGGGTTTCCAAGCATATGGCCTTTAAGGGTTGGGGTGTATACCCGGGTAATCTGGCTTCTCATTGCCACAGGAATCTGGCTTTTTGCACTTTTATGCGTCCGTAAATACCAGAAGAACCTAGTTCTTTCTTTTATCAGAGGTATCAGAAAGCTGTATATCCCCATTTTTTCTGTAGTGTTCATTGCATCTGGTGCATTGCTGTGGATAAGGCAGCCATTTGTGGATCATGGGCCGGAGGAGGCTGTAGACCTGGAGGCGATGGCAGAAGATGAAACTATGGAAGAGAGGGAGATTATCAAGGCCGATTCTATAAAGCACTTTTTGGTTATGGAGCCCGTTACGGGAAGGCTTTCCGGCAAGTCAGAATATAATTACAGCCATTATAAAAAAGGCGGCAAAAGGAGAATGATGCTCAATACGGGTTATGAGGTTACTGCTGTTACATATGCAGGCAAAGCGCTGTCTTTTAAATTGCCGGATGAGATTATTGATGGTGAGCAGCCAATTGAATTTACCCTCCCAAAAGGCAAGGGCGGAGTGCTTACCATAGAATTTGAAGGCCTTCCGTCAATGGCAAGGTTTCTGTATCCCTATATGTTATATGACAGTATTGATAAAGAATATATTTCATTGTTTAATGCTGCCACAGCTCCTGCGGATTTGGAGGTAACAGGCTCATCTACGGTAAGCATTACAATGCCAAAGCATCTTACGCCATTTTTGAATTATCAGCCTATGCATGATTTTGTGGATAATAAGGATGGAACCAGGACATGGACGGCGGAAAGTGATTTGGAATGCCCGATGTCAATCCGTGCGGCGGATTATAAGACGATGTCATTTTCTGTTGGGGATATGGGGATTGATTTTGTATATGGTAAAAAATACGATAAAACTGTGAAGGACAATAATGTAAAGCAGGCGATTACGGATGTCTTTAACTATTGCATAAAACATTATGGGAAAACTGACTATGCCGGAGGCAAAAGGCTGCAGTTGCAGCAGATAAGCGCTATGGTGATGGGCGGCCACGCATTTGAAGGCCATTGTGAGTGGTTTGAAACCGTTTTGTCACCGGAAACCCTGAGTGACCCTAAAAAAGGGGCGAATGCTACAGAGGTATTTATCCATGAGATGGTACATCAGTGGTGGGGATCTTACGGGCTGGAATGCAAAGAAGAGGAGCTTTGGTCGTCTGAGGGGCTGGCAGTCTATTCAACTTACCGTATTGCAAAGGAAAAATACGGCGAGCTTTATGCCAAAAAATATTATATTGATGTGTGGCAGGAAGAAGTGGACAGACAGGACAGGGAGTTTTATTACCGCCATCCGGAATATCTTAAAAAGCTGCCTGAAAAATACCAGTCCAATTTAAATGAGCAGAACCAGGGGACGAACTGGTATTGCAGGATGCCATTGATGATAAAGAAAGCAGAAGAATTAGTTGGCGGTGAGGAAAAAATGGATAAGATACTGCGGACGATATATGGGAAGCATGCGGAATATGACCCATACAGCAACCCTTTCACTTACCAGGATTTTTTAGACGCCTGCAATTTGACGGAGGAGGATTTGTATCTTGAATAGAGTTTTTTATTATGAGTTAAAAAGGCTTATTTTCAGCAGAACTTTTATCGGGCTGTTTATCGTTAATGGGGTGTTTGCATGGTATTTGCTGACTAGTGATATTATTGCGGGAGTTGCCTGTACAGCGCCTTTTTCTGCCTGGAGTTTTGGGGCTTACTTAGGGAAGGTTATGCCGATTTGTATTCTGGCAGTATTATTTTTGTTGTCGTGCTATTATTCAAAAAAGCAAAAAAGCGTGGAAACATTGATGGCACAGACGCCTGTAAGCCCGGGGCAGTTCCTGGCAATAAGGAGCGCTGCTTTATTGGTATGTTTTCTGCTTATTTGCATATTAGTGACCGGGCTTGCATTGTTTTTCTATATCCGTTTTTTTGGATTCTGCCAATTTTTGGATTTTTTGCTTCCGGCAATATTACTGCTGCCTTCTTGCTTTATCTTTGCAGTCGGGATTGGGCTGCTTGCAGGGAGGGTTCATCAGACGCTGTTGTACCTGGTTATGCTAATTTTCTTTGCCCTGGGGTTTTCTGGTGTAGGCGGGGATTTTGATTATTTTGGTACAGGGTATTTTGTAAATAAGCCATTATCCCTGCCTGTAGATGCTTTTGGCGAGCCTGCATTTCATGTAAGCATGGCTTTTGGTATTGCAAGACTGCTGTATTTTGTAGCAGGGATAGCGCTTTTTATGATAAGTGTCAGCCTGTCAGGAAAAAAGGCGAGGAAAGCGTAACGGCAGCACAGCAAATATTGTTTGATTCATATAACGCTGGATATTTTATATCCAGCGTTATAATTATAACCAACATTTTCGTTTTAGGAACAAGGGGTGTCAGAAGAGCATTCCTCTTTTTCCATTATACGGAAAGTGCCGTGCCAAGCGACATAATCGTTGCATTGATGAAAGCATGTAAAATAATGCTGCTCCAGAGGGTTTCATTGCTTTTATAATAGATTAAACCGAGGGCGAAGCCAGAGACGGCCTGTTCTGTCAAAATGGTTTTTAATGAATTGGCAATGCTTCCTGCTGTTTCATCCCATAAATAAAATGCAAATGGATAATGATATAACCCAAATAAAATACTGGTAAGCAGTATGGCTATATATGGGCGCTTTAACGAACGTACCATAGTTCTTTGGAGAATGCCCCGGAAGAAAAATTCTTCTGTAAAGGCTGCCGTGAATATCATAATGCAAAACAGTTTTGGGAATTTTGATAATATGTTTTTAAACAAATCGGGAGCCCCTCCACCCAGACTGAAAATAAGGATAATAGATCCCTGGTATAAAATGCAGACTATAAGCGTTTTTAACAGTGTTTTTTTGTTAAAGCGTATTAGCCCTGTTTTCTTTAGGGTAGTTACCAGATTTTCTTTTTTTAGCCAGCCGGTAATGAACAGTGGGAAAAGCACTAAAAATAACCAATTTGCAGCTTCGTTTATAAGATTAATATGAATGGCACAGCTTACCATAGACAATACAATATAAAACAAAAGCCATGCCAGGCAGAATAATAATTCCTTTTTTGGTTCTTCGTTTATATTATCAATTGTCTGTTTTCGGAATAGAATAAAAATGAATATAATTAATAGTATTGAGAAAAACATTGAAAACACCTCCTGAGTTTTTTGTCCCTGCGAACAGGACAGCACCACCTGTACCCTGTATCAGTTCCTTATTCACGGACATTCTTTTTTGTAGTAGATATGGATTGCCAGCAGGCAGGATAAAGTATATGTAAGCAAAGTAAAAGCAAGGATAAGGATACCGTATACAATAGTCTGCATTGTATCTAAGGAAGAAGGGAGAAGGGACGTTAAAAATGCAACGATGCCAATCCCGCAAAGCAGGCTGATTATTAAATATACGTCAGTCCGTTCTTCGCTGCCAAAGTAAAACAGCGGAAAAAATATTGCCCCCATGGACAGGCTTATTACAACTCCTGCAACAAACAGCATGAAAATATCAGTGTTTTTACTAAAAGGAT
This sequence comes from uncultured Lachnospiraceae bacterium, assembly GCA_910586605.1. GTDB lineage: Bacteria > Bacillota > Clostridia > Lachnospirales > Lachnospiraceae > Butyribacter. Next base: position 22,750 of record CAJUJR010000024.1, read on the forward strand.
AACCATGTAGTGCGGTGAAAAGAGCTGCACTGATTCCAGAGATAGCTATTCCGGCAAATAACCATAATGGCAGGCTTAAAAAATGGCTTTTTACAATGTCAGCCCTTTTTACAGGAGTAGTCAGTTTATATATGCCCCAGTTTCCATCGCATTCTTTTTGCAGGCTTGCAATAGAGAGAAAGGGAAAACCAATCATTCCCAGCAGCATGTAATTGCTAATAAGCAATGCAGGGGGTTTTGTGTCAAAGATGACAACAAAAGCACCAGATAATAGCATAATGATTAAAAAAGTTTTCACGCTTAAAAGCGCAGTATAATAATTATTTTTAAATAGCCCTTTCATATTCGTTTCCCCTTTACTAATAGCAGCATTATTTCATCAACAGAAGCATGGTCGGCCACAATGCCTTTGTATTTCCTTTGTGTGTCTTTTTTATTTGCAACCAGTACATCAGTCTGAAAATCACGTGTCCGGTAAGCAAGGATGTCGCCAGGATCTAAAGCAAGAAATTGGCTTTCCTTGCAGCGCAAAACAGCATAGTTATATACCAAATCATTTTTTGATACAGTCATAAGGAGTTTTCCGTTGTGGATAAAAGTAATATAATCTGCAACTTTTTCTATATCACTTGTGATATTGGAAGATAATAAAATGGAATGGGTTTCTTCCTGCACGAAACCGAGAAAAACGTCTAACATTTCATCACGCCCAATAGGGTCTAAACCGCTGGTTGCTTCATCTAGAATCAGCAATTGGGGATGGTGCGCTAAAGCAGCGGCAATCGCCAGTTTCATAGCCATTCCTTTGGAATAGTGTTTGATTTTTTGCTTGGAAGGCAGGTGGAAGTCTTCTAAATATTTCTGGAATAACGAATTATCCCAGCGCGTGTAAAGTCCTGCCATGACTTCCGCTAATTGTTTCGCAGTCCAAAAACCAGGGAAATTACTGCCGTCATAGACAATGCCGATTTTTTCCCGTACTTCTGTGTCGGCGTCGGTCATTTCCTTTCCAAATAATTTTACGGTTCCGCTGCTTTTGGTAATTGTATTCATAATACAGCCGATTGTCGTGGTCTTTCCAGCGCCGTTTTCCCCGACAAAGCCTAAAATCGCGCCATAAGGCAATGAAAAAGTCACATTTTCCAGATTAAAATCCGACTTTGGAAATGTTTTGGAAACTTGTTGCAATTCTAAAATATTTTCCATGTTATTCATCCTCCCGATAGAATAAAGCTAGCAGTTCAGTTAATTTTTCCAAGGAAATGCTGCAGGTCCGCCCGATTTCTGCTGCGGCCTGTAAATGTTCCTCTGCAATACGCTGCTGTTCTTCCTGATAAAATTCTTTGTTTTGTGCGGCCACAAAACTTCCTCTGCCAACAGTGGTTTCGATAAAACCATCTCTTTGCAAATCTTCATAGGCTTTTTGGACAGTAATAACGCTTACATGAATTGACTTTGCCAACGCGCGCATTGAGGGGATAGCGTCCCCTGCCTGCAGTTCCCCGCTCATTATCATTGCTTTCATCTGTGATGTGATTTGTTCGTAAATCGGTTTGTTGGCGTTATTGCTGATAATGATTTCCATAAGTCACCACCTTTGCAAATTTAATTGTACTTATTGTACAAGTACATTATAACAATCTTTTGCAGAAAGTCAAGGGTATCCGAATTATTTTTGAATGCGCGTATAAGGTGTGTTAAAATTTTCAAATATGGTTAGAAAAGCATAATATAACAATGTCAGGGAATGCTATTTATAAGAAATGAAGATCTGAGGGAGGTACATGGTTAATATGGAAGAGCATACAATTTCACTGTTAAAGGAATGCAGCTCTGGCTGCAAAATGGCAATGCGGACAATCCAGCAGGTACGGGAATATGCAAGGGATGAAAAATTAGAACGTCTCTTAGATGCTTATGAGAAAAAGCACCGAGATTTAGAAAAATCAACAATCCAGCTTTTAGAGCACTATAATAAAAAAGATGAAGAACCGGGTAAAATGGCGGAGTTTATGGCAAAAATGGATATTGAGATGAAAATGCTGGTGCATGCAGACAGCCATCAAATTGCAAAACTAATGATGGATGGCTGCAATATGGGAATCCAGGCATTAAGTGAGAAAATTAATCAATATGCAGAAGCATCTAAGGAAAGTTTGGATATTGCGAAAAAAATTGTAAAAGCAGAAGAGGATTTTATGGCAGAGATGAAAGAATTTTTATAACAGTGGAATGCATCGCATTTTTCTGTGATTCATTACATTACATGGCAATCTAAATAAGGAACTGTTAAAAAAGAACTCCCAAAGCAAAAAACTGCTTTGGGAGCTGCCCCTGCCAAGGTTTGTGTGCACTCGCTTATAAAACCTTGGAATCGGCGTGACAGGATTCGAACCTGCGGCCTCATCGTCCCGAACGATGCGCTCTACCAAACTGAGCCACACGCCGAACTACAGTCATATACTATCATGATTTGGCAGAAATTTCAATAGTTTTTTTATACTACATAATACAGAAAATATGCAGAAAAAATTTTTTATTTATTTCTATCCTGATACGATTGACCGCGACTAGTAACGAGAACTGTGTTATAATGGGTTAGGGGGCATAGATTTTGGGGCAGTTACTATATATATAATGTTTGATAGGAGAAATGAGGTAAACTATGGATAAAAACAAATTTGCACTTACGCCGCCGATGGGCTGGAACAGTTATGATTATTATGACACCTCTGTAAATGAAGAGCAGGTAAAGGCGAATGCCATATATATGGCAGAAAATTTAAAGGAATTTGGATGGGAATATATTGTTATTGATATTGAATGGTACGGGTATGATACGGGAAGCCAGAGAGAAAAATACCAGTATATTCCATTTTGGAAGGTAGAGATGGATGAATACTCCAGACTGCTTCCTTGTGTACAGAAATTCCCATCTGCAAAGGATGGAAAAGGGTTTCAGCCATTGGCTGAATTTGTCCACAACCTGGGGTTAAAATTTGGGATACATATTATGCGTGGCATTCCAAGGAATGCTGCACATGCGCACACAAAGATTTTAGGGACAGATAAGACGGCAAACGAGATTGCAGACCCATCGAATATCTGCGATTGGAATCCTGATATGTATGGTATCAGGCCTGATGTTGAAGGGGCGCAGGAATATTATGATTCTATTTTTAAGCTGTATGCTGAGTGGGGCGTTGATTTTGTAAAATGTGATGATATCTGCAGGATGGATATGCCTACTGCAAAGAAGGAAATAGAGATGCTTTACCAGGCTATCCAGAAGTGTGGGCGGCCAATTGTCCTGAGCCTTTCACCGGGGCCAGCGCGCATTGAGGAAGCATGGCACTATGAGACATATGCCAATATGTGGAGGATTACAGATGACTTTTGGGATAAATGGGACTTACTCTTGCCGATGTTTGAACGTTGTGAGTTATGGCAGTCCCATGTTCAGGAAGGATGTTTCCCTGATTGCGACATGCTGACGCTTGGCCGCCTTGGAAAAGGCTTTGGGAGTGAATGGCAGTGTAATTTTACAAAGGAAGAACAGGTTACGATGCTGACGCTTTGGTGTATCTTCCGTTCCCCATTAATGATAGGAACCGACTTGACCATTTTGGATGAATGGACGAAAAAACTGCTGACAAACCAGGAGGTATTAGGGCTTCTTTCCCATTCTGCTGGTGCAAGACAGATAAAACGGGATGAAAAGAGCGTTGTATGGTGTTCTAAAGATACAGACGAAAATGCAGGTTATCTTGCAGTATTTAACCTGGAAGACAAGGAAGCAGCAGTATCTGTCCCTTGGGAAGCAGTAAGCCAGTATGGGATTTGCAGGAAGGATGGGAAAGAATTGTGGAGCGGTGAAACAGCAGCGCTTCAGAATATGGATTCTGTTACAGTTCCTGCACATGGCGCAAAGCTGTTTAAAATAGTTATGTAGCAGTAAGTGGTTGTGTTATTGGCTTTAAAAATTTTATGTGCAAGTAAAACAATTTTGGCCTTTTACAGAGATTGACCGTAAATAGTAACTGTTATGCATTATAAATGTCATATTATGTTTAACATTTATTGCATTTTTTACAATATTATTGTATAATAACTCCAGTATTTTGTACAAAAAGAAGAATATTGGGGGATTATGCTTATGGAATTAAATATTTTAAAAAATGAAGAAAAACGGGTAAATCTTATTATGTTCTAGTTTTTGGTCGCAATACCAATTATTGCTACGGTGTATGTTATGATATTTAACAATGGGGCGCCAAAAGATACAATTGCACTTATTATTTCAGCGGCAGGGGTGCTCATTAAGCTGTTTGAAAGAAAGCTTGGGCAATATGCGAAGTATTTTTATATAGCGGCATTGCCATTATTGGGTTCTATTATACTATCGCTTAGCACCCCTGCCGTTTTTGGGGCAATGGCAGAGGCGTATTTCCTGGTTTTGTTTTTGGCAATCCCATATTATGACTTATCCGTGATAAAAGTGTGTGTTGCTATGACAATAATACCAAATGTAGTTGCGATGATTATTGTGCCAAAACAGTTTTTGGCGATGTACACGCTTTCTATCTGGGTATTTGTCTGGATGGTATATGCTGTGGCAGTTGTTGTTGCAGGAATGATTGTGCTTAGGGCGCGTTCCCTGTTCTTAGAAGTAGAGAATAAAGAAAAAGAATCAGAAGGGATGATTGGAAGTATCCGTGGGGCATTCGAGGCAGTCCAGCGTTCTTCGGAAAGAATTTATAGTTCTCTACATAATTTTGAAGAGGGTTCTGCAGAGATTGCAGCGTCTACGGAAGAAATTTCAGGCAATGCCAATGCACAGATTGGGGAAGTCGAAGAAAGCATTGGGATTTTTGGGACTTGAATGACAGGATTGTGCAGTCAGAAAGCCATGTGAACAATACAATTGACAGCATGGAAATATTGAAAAATAAAAATAATGATGGGCTGGCTGCGATTGCAGATTTGTCACAGAAGTTCGATGAAAATATTAAATCAACGCAGGAGGTTTCAGAAGGGGTGCTGGCACTTTCCCAGAAATCTGCCCATATTGGGGAGATTGTTGACAGCATCCACCAAATTGCACAGCAGACAAACCTTCTCGCATTAAATGCAGCAATTGAGGCGGCAAGGGCTGGGGAGGCAGGAAAAGGGTTTGCAGTTGTTGCAGATGAGATTAATAAGCTTTCAGGAGAATCCGCAGATGCAACGCAGAAGATTGATGCCATCCTAAAGGATATTCTCAACACAGTGGAACATACAAGCACTGTGATTGAACGGAACAATGTAATTGTAAAAGAGTCAAATGAGCAGTTAGAAGAGACAGTGCATATTTTCCGTGACATGTCAGAAGCGTCAGAAGAAGTAGTGAAGGTATCAACTGTACTTGAAGATGAATTGGAGCATATCCTATCCATTAAAGAAGACTTGCTGGGATTTATCCGGAAAATTAAGGAAATGTCAGAGATTTCAATGAATTCGGCAGTTGGGATTAGCGCTTCTTCTGAAGAACAGGCAAACTCTGTTGAAGAGGTGGTAAAGGCAATGGAGAATGTAAAACAGGAGATGCAGCAATTAAGCACATTATTATTAGATTAAAATAAAATAATATAAAACCCATTTGGGTGTGGATTTTTCAAGAGGAATCTTTTTTCGCCACACAATTGCAGAGATGCAGTTGTGTGGCGTTTTTCTCGTGAAAAATCCGCTGTAGATATAAAGGAACGATACAGGAGGGAAACAGATGGATCAGACATTTATGAAAGAGAGAAAGATATTGCCATTGGTGTTGTCTATGTCTCTGCCTATGGTAATATCAATGGCAGTTAATTCGTTATATAATATTGTTGACAGCTATTTTGTGGCAAAACTAAGCGAGAAAGCAATGACAGCCTTGGCGCTTGTATATCCGATACAGAATCTGATGAATGCGATTGCAATCGGGTTTGGGATTGGGATTAATGCAAATGTTTCTTATTATCTGGGCGCAGGCAATAAGGAAAAAGCAAATAATTCTGCCACACAAGGGATAGTTTTAAGTTTTGTGCATGGGGTAATCCTGACAATCGGGTGTATTGCGATTATGCCGGTATTTTTAGGGGCATTTTCATCAGATCAGGAAGTTGTAGGTTTGGCGTGTATTTATTCTAACCGTGCATTTATGTTTTCAGTAATTTCAGCGCTTGCTATTTCATTTGAGAAAATTTTCCAGTCTACGGGAAATATGAAAGTATCTATGTTTAGCATGATGTGTGGCTTTATTACTAATATTATTTTAGACCCATTAATGATATTTGGGATTGGGATTTTCCCGGCTATGGGCATGGCGGGGGCAGCCTATGCAACAGGTGCAGGGCAGGGTATTACACTTCTTATTTATCTGCTGTTTTATTTTTTTAAACCAATTCCGGTAAAGATAAAAAGAAAATATCTGTATTTTGATAGGGAAGTGTTTCTGAGGCTGTATTCTGTTGGAATCCCTGCTACATTAAATATGGCGCTTCCGTCGCTTTTGGTTTCTTCCCTAAATGGGATATTGGCAGGTTTTTCGGAAAAATATGTGCTGGTGCTGGGCGTGTACTATAAATTGCAGACATTTATTTATCTGACAGCAAATGGGATTATCCAGGGAATACGCCCTTTAGTGGGATATAATTATGGGGCTGGTGAATATGGGCGCGTAAAGGAAATTTATAAGGCGACACTTAAATTAACAATGGCGGTTATGCTGGCAGGGACAATTTTATCATGGGGCATCCCAGATATACTGATTGGCTTGTTTACAGAAAATGCGGAAACGGTTGGCGTTGGGGTGGAAGCATTGCACAGAATCAGCCTGGGGTTTGTAGTTTCCGCAGTTTCCGTTTCTTGCTCTGGGGCTTTAGAAGGGCTTGGGAAGGGGCTTCCTTCCCTGTATATTTCCCTGGCAAGGTATGTAGTAATTATGATACCGGCAGCATTTTTGCTGAGCCAGGGGGCAGGTGCAAATGGCGTATGGTTAGCATTTTGCCTGACAGAGTTTTTGACGGCGGCGTTTGCTTACTGGATTTTTAAAAAGCAGTTTAAAATTTCGCAAATATCATAATGTGGAAGATTCCATCGTCAAGGTAACAGCCGATGTTGCCATTTATTTTCTCGGAAAATGCCAAAATGCTTTGCATCCCGAGCCCATGATTTCCGAGCTTTTTGCTTTTTGGAAGTCCTGTAAGGGAATCAAGCTGGATTTTATCTTCATATTCATTTTTGGTCTGGATAAGAAGATGCTCCTTAAGGCAATGGATTTTTACGTCGATATACCTTTTGGGTTTATTGAAAGGCTTTACACAATTAATGGCATTTTCAAACAGGTTTGCAATTACAAGCGTAAGTTCATAATCGTCTACGGGAATTATTTTTGGCACAATTACGTCAAGATGGACTTCAATGTCAAAAGAGCGGGCTTTGTCCATCATATTGGTAAGGATAGTGTTGACAATTAAGTTGTTACAGTATTTTATTACTTTATTTTCATTTGTTACATCATTAATATGCTGGATTACCCTGCGGATTTCAGAGTATTTTTCCTGATCCAGCAGGGAATCAATTATGTTAAAATAATGCCGCATATCATGGTGCAGTATTTTCAGGTTTTTTTCTGCCCGTTCTACTTGAAGCTGCTGGTTTTCTAAGCCTATGATATACGATTCTAAAAACATGTTTTCCCAATGGATGGCATTTCTTTTTAATTCACTTTCCAGGTAATGGAGCGCAACAATATAGGAAATAAACATTGTCACAATAAAGAATATTGTCCCGGGAATATTTGACGGGTTATCATAAAGCGTATATGGGAAAAATGCAATAAAAGAAAAACTGATATAAAAAAATACCGGGATTAGGCAAAGCTCCCACCAGTTTTTCAGGTTCTTTTTCTCTTGGAAATTTAAGCATATTTTGCGGATTTTAGAAGAGAGCAGGATCAGGATGGTAAGGTGTATCGCAAAACTTCCTGTTAATGCCAAAATGTCATTTTTAGTATAAATTTGCAGGATAGAGGCAAAAATGCTTCCTGCAATTACATAATTTGATGCACTTAGCCCGATAAATAAAACCTGGCTGTTCCTTTTTTTGGATATAAATATAACGGTATACTGTGTTAGGATTATTTGTAGGACGGTTATAACAAAGTAACAAATCTTGCTTTCAGGAAAGAGGTTTAATTTTATACAATCTGTTATGCACAAGGTAAAAAATGAAAAAAAGCATAGGAATCCTGTCGTTACTTTGGAATAACGTGGCACAATAAATATATATATAAAAAGAAATAAAAATATATGGCTTATCATATAGTAAATATTTGTAAAATAAATCATTTTATCTCCTTAGGAACTTGTTCCGCTGATTTCCAGTCTCTTACCTGTACTGTTCAGAAACAAATAGAAGGTATTCTTTTTTCACATCCAGCGAACTTTTCCTGCTGACAGGGATGTTCATGCCGCTGTCCATTGTTACATCGTTTCGCGTAAGTTTTTTTATGTATTTCAGGTTAACCAGAAAGGATTTATGGACGCGTATAAAATTCCTGTTTTGGATTAAGTCTTTGATTTCTTCGTCAAAAGATTTCCGTATAAAAATGCTTGTAATGGTTTCTCCATCTACAAGATGGACGTTCAATTTCCTAGAGCAATTTTCAATATATTCTATTTTGGAATATGGTACAGATAACAGCCCTTCTTTGGTTTTTACCAGATATACGGATTCTTCTTTTATATTTAAGTAAGACAGGGCAGAATCTATTGCTTCAAAAAAACTACTTTTTAAAACGGGTTTCAGTAAATATCTTATTGCATGGATATCATAGGCATCTAGGGCGAAGCCATCTGATGTAGTAACATAAATTATAATGCTTTTTGTATTTGTTTTCCGGATTTGGGCGCCCAAATCAATTCCGGTAATTTTAGACATAACAATGTCCAAGATATAAATGTCAGCGGGTTCTTCATTTTGAATTTTATCAAATAAGACAGAAGCATCTGAAAATTTTTCTATTTCAAAAGGAATACCGGGACAATATGTATTGTATTCTATTAGCAATTTTTCTAATTTTGTCAGGTCTTCTTTATTGTCATCACATATTATAACTTGCATTTACGTCATTACCTCCGGGTTAAACCACTTCTGAGTGTAGAATTAAGCATAAATATTATACAACATTTTAAATAAATTTTAAATACTGCTGCCTACTATCCAATTTATGCCAGTTTTTTTAAAAAGCAGCAGAAAACGGGCAGAATAGCAGGATATATGCTGGGAAAGGAAGCAGTGATGGCGTTTTATTGGAAATTTTGTGAAGAAACAGGCAGTATATGTGAAGAACGGACCAGTTCTGTTTATGTTGTTCTCTGTTATAATGGGGAAATGTTTGAAACAGAAATTCATAGGTTTGCTGCTGGTTTTTAATATATGGCAAAGGATAGCAAAAGGACAATCAAAAAGGGAACAAACCATTTCTGGTTCATTCCCTTGTGATTCAAAATCTGGCGTTTCGATTATACTGACGAGCAGAAAGATTTGCCAATTAATCACGCCGCAGTTACGTTACC